>JBBQOT010000259.1:0-5055 GCA_038331165.1 Acetobacterales bacterium | reverse complement strand
GGCACCGACGAGGCGCCCGAAAGCTCCGCGACCTTGGTGCTGCAGGTCCCCGCACTGGGCCGCGGGGCGGCGTTCCGGCTGGCCGGACCCGGGCTGAAGGCACCGGCAATCGTCCGCGCCGAGGGCCTGCCGCCCGATTTCGCCGCGCGCTGGGCGGCCAACCACGCGCTGTTCCCGTGCGGCATCGACCTCGTGCTGTGCGCCGGCACCGAACTGGCCGCGATCCCGCGCAGCATCACCGTGACGGAGGCGTAAGCCATGGCATATGTGGCGGTGAAGGGCGGCGAGCGGGCGATCGACAATGCCCATGCCTGGCTCGCCGAGGACCGGCGCGGCGACCCGGCGGTGCCGGAGTTGGGCCTCGCGCAGATCCAGCAACAGCTCGGCCGCTCGGTGGACCGGGTGATGGCGGAAGGCTCGCTGTACGACCCCGACCTCGCCGCACTCGCGGTGAAGCAGGCGCAGGGTGACCTGATCGAGGCCGCGTTCCTGCTGCGCGCCTATCGCACCACCCTGCCCCGCTTCGGCTATTCCACGCCGCTCGACACCGCGGCGATGCAGGTGCGCCGGCGCATCTCGGCCGTCTACAAGGACCTGCCGGGCGGGCAGGTGCTCGGCCCGACCTACGACTACACGCACCGCCTGCTCGATTTCGCGCTCGCCGCCGAGGGCAACCTTCCCGCACCGGCCCCGCAAGCAACGGCCGAATCGGCAACCATGCCGCGCGTATCGGACATCCTGCGCAGCGAGGACCTGATCGAGGGCGACGGCAACCCCGTGCCGGCAACCGAGCCCGGGGACCTGACGCGCGAGCCGCTGGGCTTCCCGGCCGCGCGCGACGTGCGGCTTCAGGCGCTCGCGCGCGGCGACGAGGGGTTCCTGCTGGCGATGGGCTATTCCACCCAGCGCGGCTGGGGCGGCACGCACCCGTTCGTCGGCGAGGTGCGCCTGGGCGAGGTGTCGGTGGAGATCGTGCCGCCGGAACTGGGTTTCGCCATCGATATCGGCGACGTGACGCTGACCGAGTGCCAGATGGTCAACCAGTTCAGCGGCAGCAAAACCAAGCCGCCGCAGTTCACCCGCGGCTACGGGCTGGTGTTCGGCCATGCCGAGCGCAAGGCGATGGGCATGGCGCTGGTTGACCGCGCCATGCGCCACGACGAATTCGGCGAGGAAGCCACCGCTCCCGCGCAGAACATCGAGTTCATGCTGTACCACAGCGACAATATCGAGGGCACCGGCTTCGTCGAGCACCTCAAGCTGCCGCACTACGTCGATTTCCAGAGCGAGTTGGAAACCATCCGCCGCATGCGCCGCGAGGCCGAAACCCGCACCGCCACCGCGCTTGACGAGGCGGCGCCCGCGCCGACGCAGGAGGCCGCACAATGAACGGCTACAACTTCGCCTATCTCGACGAGCAGACCAAGCGGATGATCCGCCGCGCCCTGCTGAAGGCGGTGGCCATCCCCGGGCATCAGGTGCCGTTCGGCAGCCGCGAAATGCCGCTCCCGTACGGCTGGGGCACCGGCGGCATCCAGGTGACCGCCAGTGTGCTGGGGGCCGGCGACACGCTCAAGGTGATCGACCAGGGGGCGGACGACACCACCAATGCCGTGTCGATCCGCCGCTTCTTCGCCCGCACCGCCGGGGTGGCCACCACCACCGACACGGAACAGGCGACAATCATCCAGACCCGCCACCGCATCCCGGAAAAGCCCCTGCGCGAAGACCAGATCATCGTCTATCAGGTGCCGCAGCCCGAGCCACTGTCGAAGCTGGAACCATCGCGCGCCGAAACCCGCCGGATGCACGCGCTGGCCGAATACGGCGCCATGCATGTGCGGCTGTACGAAGACATCACCCGGTTCGGCCATGTCGCCATAAGCTACGACTACCCAGTGATGGTGAACCACCGCTTCCTGATGGCGCCCAGCCCCATCCCCGCCTTCGACAACCCGAAGATGCACATGATGCCGGCCCTCCAACTGTTCGGCGCCGGGCGGGAGAAACGCATCTACGCCATCCCGCCCTATACCGACGTGCGCAGCCTGGATTTCGAGGACCACCCGTTCCGCACCACCCGCGCGCCGCACTGCTGCGCCCTGTGCGGCGCCGATGACAGCTACCTCGACGAGGTGGTAACCGATGATGCCGGCGGGCGGATGTTTGTCTGCTCCGACACCGACCATTGCGAAACCCGCCAATCCCAGGGCCACACCGGCACCGGCGAGCCGCTGGCGAAGCGGGCCGCGGCCAGGGAGGTGGCAAAATGACCGATGATACGCTGCTCTCCGCCCGCGGCCTGTCGCTGCATTTCGGAAAGATCCCGGCACTGGAAAGCGTCGATGCCGATCTGTGGCCCGGCGAGGTGCTGGCGGTGGTGGGCGAATCCGGCTCCGGCAAGACCACCCTGCTGAACGTCCTGTCGGGCCGCATGCACCCTGATGCCGGCACGGTCTGGTACCGCGACCCGCACAGCCGGCTGCACGACGTGCACACCATGCCGGCCCCTGCCTTGCGGGCCTTGCACCGCTCCGACTGGGGCTACATCCACCAGAACCCGCGCGACAATTTGCGCATGTCGGTCTCGGCCGGCGGCAACGTCGGCGAGCGGCTGATGGCCGCCGGCAATCGCCACTATGGCAACATCCGCGCCGAGGCGATCGACTGGCTGACCCAGGTGGAGATCGACGCCGACCGGGTGGACGACATGCCGCGCACGTTCTCCGGCGGCATGCTGCAACGCCTGCAAATCGCCCGCACCCTGGTGACCCATCCCCGCCTGGTGTTCATGGACGAACCGACCGGCGGGCTGGACGTGTCGGTGCAGGCCCGCCTGCTCGACCTCATCCGCTCGCTGGTTGCGCGGCTCGATATCGCGGTGGTGCTGGTAACGCACGACCTGGCGGTGGCCCGGCTGCTGGCCCACCGCATCATGGTGATGCAGCGCGGCGTGGTGGTGGAAAGCGGGCTCACCGACCAGGTGCTGGACGACCCGCAGCATCCCTACACCCAGCTTCTTGTCAGTTCGGTTCTGCAAGTATGACCGCGAAGCTGATGTTGCGGGTTGAGGCATTGTCCAAGCAATTCACCCTGCACCTGCGCGGCGGGCTGCGCCTGGAGGTGCTGCACGGCATCGACCTCGCGGTGCATGCCGGCGAGTGCGTGGCGCTCGCCGGCCCGTCGGGCGCCGGCAAATCCACCCTGCTGCGCAGCCTGTATGGCAACTACCGCGCCGATGCCGGGCGCATCCTGGTGCGCCACGACGGTGCAATGGTCGACCTCGCCACCGCGCCACCGCGCACCGTGGTGCAGGTGCGCGCCAAGACGCTCGGCTATGTCAGCCAGTTCCTGCGCGTGGTGCCGCGGGTGTCGGCGATCGACATCGTCGCCGAAGCAGCGCGTGGCATGCCACCCGAAGCCGCGCGCACCGCCGCGGCCGCCCTGCTGCTCCGGCTGAACATCGCCCCCCGGCTGCACGCCCTGCCGCCGGCCACCTTCTCCGGCGGCGAGCAACAGCGCATCAACCTCGCCCGCGGCTTCATCGGTGGCCATCCGGTGCTGCTGCTCGACGAACCCACCGCCAGCCTGGATGCCGAAAACCGCGACATCGTCATCGCCATGATCGCCGAGGCGAAGGCACGGGGGGTTGCCATCGTCGGCATCGTCCACGATGCCGCGGTGCGAAGCCGGGTCGCCGACCGGCTGCTCCACGTCACCCCCCTGCAGGACGCCGCATGACCGAGACCATCCTGACCAACGCGACCCTGATCCTGCCGACCGAAGTAGTGCAAGGCAGCCTGGTGATCCGCGACGGCGTTATCGCCGAAATCGAGCATGGCCGCAGCCACGCGCCCGGCGCCATCGACCTCGACGGCGACTACCTGATGCCCGGCGTGGTCGACGTGCACACCGACAATCTGGAACGCCAGGTGGAGCCGCGCGCCGCCGCACGCTGGCCGTCGCGCTCGGCCATGCTGGCGCACGACGCGCAGTGTGTAGCCGCCGGCGTTACCACCGTGCTCGACGCGCTGTGCCTCGGCGATCTCGGCTTCGAGAAGGAACGGGTCAAAACCTTCCGCGACGCGGTAGTCGATCTCGACGCCCTGGCGCCTACTGGCCTGCTCAAAAGCGACCACTACCTGCATCTGCGCTGCGAGCTGCCGGCCCTCGACATGATGGAACTGGTCGATCCCGTGGCCGACCATCCGCTGGTGCGCATGGTCTCGCTGATGGACCACTCCCCCGGCGTCGGCCAGTACGCCAACATGGACCGCTACCGCGCCATGCGACGCCGCGGCGGCATGCACGACGAGGAAATCGAGCGCCGCATCAACCACCTGCTCGACCAGCGCGCCCGCACCCGCGACCCCAACCGCCGCGCGCTGCTGGCGCGCGTGAAGCACCTGGGCGTGGCACTCGCCAGCCACGACGACCGGACCGAGGAGGAGATCGACGAGAACTTCCGCGACGGCATCATGATCTCCGAATTCCCGGTTGCCATGGAGGCCGCCAACGCGGCGCGGGCGAAAGGCATGGAGATCATCGCCGGCGCGCCGAACATCGTCCGCGGCGGCAGCCATTCGGGCAACATCGCCGCTGCCGACCTGGTGCGCGCCGGCAAGGTCGATGTGTTCGCCAGCGACTACGTGCCCGCCGCATTGGTCGAGGCCGCCTTCATCTGCGCCGATATCACGGGCGTGAGCCTGCCCGAGGCGGTGGGCTTCATCACCGACCGCCCGGCCCGCATGTCCGGCCTGCCCGACCGCGGCCGCCTGGCAGCCGGGCTGCGCGCCGACCTGGTGCGGGTGCGCCTGCATCACGGCCAGGCCGTGATCCGCCAGGTCTGGTGCACCGGCGAGCGCGTGGCCTGATGCGCGTCGCGCTCTACTACGCGCCCGCCATCGACGACCCGCTGCACGCCGCCGCCTCCGCCTGGCTTGGCCGCGATGCCGAAGCGAACACCACGCCCTGCCAGCCCGACCTGCCCGATATCGCCGCCATCACGGCCGATGCGCGGGGCCACCTTTTCCTGAGCGTGCAAAAAAACGGCCA
>JBBQOT010000258.1:0-5071 GCA_038331165.1 Acetobacterales bacterium | reverse complement strand
CCTTAAGTGATGGGGCCTGGGGCGAGCCCCAGCGGGGTCGAGGGGCAGCGCCCCTCGCCTTCAACCCGTCGCTGATCTTCTCCGCGATCATAATCACGGGAACATTGAGATTGGCGCACGGGATGGTCGGCATCACCGAGGCGTCGCATACGCTCAGCCCCTCCAGCCCACGCACCGCGCCCGTGGGATCAACCACCGCCATCGGATCGTTGGCCGCGCCCATCTTGCAGGTGCCGCAGGGGTGCCACACTCCGCCGACGACGCGGCGCAGGTAGTCTTCCAGCCGGTCGTCATCGGCGGCGAGGTGCTCGGGGGCGGGCGCACCCTCGGTGGCGATCGCCAGCATCCGCCGGCGCAGGGCCGCACTGGCATCCATGATCGGCCCGGCGATGCCCATCAGCATCCCGTTGCGTGCGGTCGGCCTGGCCAGCGCCTTGATGCGGTCGGAATAGCCGGAGGGAAAAATCTCCAGCGCCGCGCCGGCATCCTTCACCCTTTGTAGAATGCGCAAGCTCAGCCGGAACGACTGCATCAGCCGCAGCAGGTCGCGGCGGTCGGACAACATGCGGAAATCGACCTCCGGCACCGCCTCGATGTTCTCGCTCAGGCGCACCCGGCCGCGCGAGTAGGATTTGTTGACCCAGCCATAGAACCCGCCGACGCGCCGCCCCACGGCGTGCCAGGTGCCCCGTGTCGACACCGCCATGTGCATGTCGCCCGCCGGCGTGCCGTCCAATCCAGATGACCAGCGCAGCAGCGTTTGCAAATGGTAGCGCTCGCCGCCCGGCCCGCGGGCGCCGGGTGCGAGGAACACCGACAGCCCGGTGGCCGGATGCTCCTGCAAATTCTCGCCCACCCCGGGCAGGTCGGCCACCACGGCAACGCCGCGCTGTTGCAAATGCGCGCCCGGCCCGATGCCGCTACGCATCAGCAATGCGGGTGAGCCGATGGCGCCGGCGGACACCACCACGTGGTGCGCGCGGATGCTGCGTTCCGCGCCATCGACGATCACGCCTAGCCCGGTGGCACGGCCGCCCTCGACCAGCACGCGGCGCACCTGGGTGCCTGGCAGAATGGTCAGGTTGGGCCGGCTGCGCACCGCGTCGGACAGGTAGGCGACGGCCGTGCTGGCGCGCTGGCCGCGTTCATCGATGTTGATCGAGGTCGGGATCAGCCCGTCCTGCCAAAGGCCGTTCTGGTCATCGCCCTGGCCCAGACCCTCGGGCTTGATCGCCTCGGCCACCGCACTGGTGAACCCGGTCCAGTGGCTGCGCGGAATTGACTGGATCGGCAGCGGCCCGTCATGGCCATGCAGCGTGCCGGTATGCACCAGCTCGCGCTCCAGCTTGCGGAAATACGGCAGCACATCGTCCCAGCCCCAGCCGGCGGCACCATGGTCGACCCATTCGGCATAGTCGGCCGGCTGGCCGCGATTGGCGCCGATGCCGTTCACACTCGACCCGCCGCCGAGCACCTTCGGCTGCTCATAGCCGCGCGGCGTGCCGGGTTGGTTGGATTTCAGCTCGCCAAACGTGGCCCGCAGCTCGGTCCAGAACCAGTCTGGGTTGAACTGCGCCCGCCCGGCATATTGCGAAGCCAGCACGGCGGGCACGTTCGCGGGATCGATGACCGGCCCGGCCTCCACCAGCAGCACGCGAAGGCCAGCCGCCTCGCTCAGCCGCGCCGCCAGCACCGCGCCCGCCGAGCCGCCGCCGGCGATGGCTATGTCATAGACTGGCTCCTCCGGCATGGCTTGCTCCTACACTCCGCTCAGTGTGGCGCAGCTCTGGGACGGCGGCTATATCTCACCCACCGAGAGGGAGCACCGCCATGACCGACCTGCCCAGCACCGTCGACATCCACGAGGAAGGCCCGCGCGAGGGTTTCCAAATTGAACCAGGGCCGATCCCCACGGCGCAGAAGATCCGGCTGATCGAGGCGCTGGCCGAAACCGGTTTGCACCACATCCAGATCTGCTCGTTCGTGAACACCCGCCTGGTCCCCGGTTGGGCCGACGCGGAAGCCACGGTTGAGGGTTTCCGGCCCCGGCCCGGCGTGGACTACACCGCGCTGTGGTTCAATTCCAACGGGCTGGAACGGGCGCTCGCCTACCGGGAAAAGCTGACCATGACCGGGTCGATCTCGCTGACCGCCAGCGAGGGTTTTACGCGCAAGAACCTCAATCGCAGCCACGCGGAGAATGTGGCGGCGATGAAGAAACAGACTGCTCTGCACCTGAGCCACGGCATCAAGGTGAACCGTATCGGCGTGATGGCGGCGTTCGGCTGCAACTACCAGGGCGATATCTCGCCGGAGCAGGTGGTGGCGACAATCGCCGACGGCATGGCGATCGCTGCCGAGGCGGGGGCCGAGATCGAGGTGATCTCGCTGGCCGACACCATGGGCTGGGCGATCCCGCCGCGCATCGAGCGGGTGATCGCCACGGTGCGGGCGAAATGGCCGGGGCAGAAGATCGCGCTGCATCTGCACGACACGCGCGGGCTGGCGGTGGCCAATGCGCATGCCGCGTTGAAGCTGGGCGTGGCGCAGTTTGACAGCACGGTGGGCGGGCTGGGCGGCTGCCCGTTCGCCGGGCAGAAGGGGGCGGCAGGCAATATCTGCACCGAGGAACTGGTGCTGTTGTGCGAGGAGATGGGGATTGCCACCGGCGTGGACCTCGACGCGCTGATCGAGGTTGGGCGCATGGCCGAGGAAATCGTCGGCCATGTGCTGCCCAGCGAGCTGATCCATGCCGGCAGCCTCGGCGCGTTCCGGCGAATGGCCGCCGAATGACGGCTTCCGCGGCCCCGCTCAAGGGGCTTCGCGTGCTGGAGTTCAGCCATACCATCATGGGGCCGACGGCGGGGCTGGTGCTGGCCGATCTCGGCGCCGATGTGGTGAAGGTGGAGCCGGCGCCGCATGGCGACCACACGCGAACGCTGGGCGGGTTCGCTGCCGGGTTCTTCGCCGCGTTCAATCGCAACAAACGCGGCATTGCGCTGGACCTCAAGCGGGCCGAGGGGCGGGCCGCCGTGCATCGGCTGGTGGAACACGCCGATATCGTGCTGGAGAATTACGGCCCGGGCACGATGGAGCGGCTGGGCTGCGGCTATGAGGTTCTGGCGGCGCGCAATCCGCGGCTGATCTATTTGGCGTTGAAGGGCTATCTCGCCGGGCCCTACGCGCATCGCCCGGCGCTGGACGAGGTGGTGCAGTTCCATGTCGGGCTCGCCCACATGACCGGCCCGGCCGGGCGGCCGTTGCGCGCCGGGGCCTCGGTGATCGACATTCTCGGGGCGGTGTTCGGCGTGGTGGCGGTGCAGGCGGCGTTGCGCGAGCGCGACGCCACGGGCCGCGGCCAGCGGGTATCGAGTGCGTTGTTCGAGAGTGCGGCGTTCCTGATGGCCAGCCATATGGCGGGCATTGCGGCCACCGGCGAGGACATGCCGCCGATGCCGGAACGGCGCGGCGCCTGGGCGATCTATGAGGTGTTCCCCACGTCGGACGGCCAGCTGTTCATCGGGGTGACCAGCGACCAGCAATGGGTGCGGTTCACCGAGGAGTTTGGCCTGGCCGGGCTAGGCGCCGATCCGCGGCTGGCGACCAACGTGATGCGGGTGGGCGAGCGCGGCTGGCTGGTGCCGGAACTCAAGAAGGTCACCGCCGCCCTGCCCTCCGCCGAGGTGGCGGCGCGGCTGGAACGGTGCGCCGTGTCGTGGGCGCCGGTGGGCACGCCGGGCGACCTGTTTGCGGACGCGCATCTGCTGGCCACCGGCGGGTTGCTGGATGTGTTCGTGTCGCGCATCGGCGGCGAGGCGGGGGTGAAGGTCGGCCTGCCGGCGTTGCCGATCGAGTTCGGCGACGCGCGCATGCGGGGCACGCTGCACCGCCAGCCGCCGCGTGTGGGCGAGCACAATGCCGAGGTGCTGGCTGAGGCGGGGTTTTCCCCGGCGGAGATCGCGGGGCTGTCCGCGTCCGGTGCGATCGTCGCCGCATCCACTTGACACAAAACTGTCACGGGGCACCCTTGGCTTTGCCGATCCACCGGAGGGATGCCCCATGCTGACACGACGCCACAGCCTCGCCCTTGCCGCCAGTGCGGTGGCCTTGCCGGCGCGGGCGCAGGACATGCCGCCGAAGGGAAAGCGTGCCTGGGCTTCGCAGGTGCCGGTGATCCGTATTGGCATGCTGGGGGGCGAGAACGATGCCGACCGGCTGGCGCGTTACAGCGGCTATCAGAAACTGATGGAGGAGACGTTCGGCGTTCCCGTGAAGCTGCTGATGGCGGCCGACTATGCGGGCGTGATCCAGGCCTTTGCGGCCAGGCAGGTGGATGCCGCCTACATGTCGCCGGCCGCCTATGCCGCGGCGTGGATGGAGAGCAATGGCAACGTCTATCCGATCCTGACGACGTTGGAGAAGGACGGCACCAACTCGTATGTCGCGCTGATGTATGTGCGCGCCGATTCCGGCATCACCAACCTGGAACAGATGAAGGGGAAGTCGGTTGGCTGGGCCGACCCGAACAGCGCCAGCGGCTATCTGATTCCGCGTGCTGAGTTCCGTGCTGCCGGGATTGATCCGGAGAGTGGCAAGTATTTCGGCCGCACCGGTTTCGCTGGCGGGCATGAACAGGCGGTGGTGGCGGTGATGGGGAAGCAGTACGACGCCGGGGTGACCTGGAGCTCGGGCCAGGGCGACGCGGCGACGGGGTTCACCCGTGGGGTGCTGACCACGATGGTGCAGAAGAAGATGATCGACATGAAGGATATCAGGATCATCTGGCGCTCGCGCCCGATCCTGAATGGGCCGTTTACCATTCGCAAGGACACGCCGGCCGATTTCCAGGCCGACATGCTGGCGCTGCATCGTGCCATTCCGGTGCACCACAAGGATGTCTATCAGGCGCTCGACATGGGCTCGGGCGCTGGCTGGACGCCGGTGAAGCACGAGGACTACCAGGTGTTCATCGATATCCTGAAAGCCGAAGCCGAGGCGCGGCGGCGGCGCTAGGAAGGCCAGGGCTCTGCCCCTGAACCCTAATCGGGTGGGGTCTGGGGCGACGCCCCAG
>JBBQOT010000257.1:0-5082 GCA_038331165.1 Acetobacterales bacterium | reverse complement strand
GTAGAAAAGGCCGCTTGGCCCGACCAAAGGCCTCCATGTCAGTGCAATCCTCGCCGCCGCAAAGCAGGGTGCAGAGGGCAATGATCAGAACCTCATAGAGGTTGTGACGGACATTCTCCTGCCGTGGATCGGAAACCTTAGTGAAACAGGCGATGAACTCTTCCATGGGCGGTGGCCACCTAACTCGAATCCCAACGTTGGAATCCAATCAGCCGTCGAGCCGCAAGTCCTAAAACCGCAGAAATCCGTCATATGCGAATCCCCTGGGGTGCACAGGGCGAGTCCTACCTGCGCGCGCGACCAGTCAATGGCCAGCCCGCACGGCGATGAAATGGTTGTGATCGGCTGCCCAGCCGCGCGCCGGCACATGCCGGTTGCGAGTCCGTCGGGAGACTGTCAATTTGCCGCCAGATCCAGAGAGGGTTATTGCAGCTTATGCGCCTGCTCATTACCGGGGGATGCGGCTTCATCGGCTCCGCCGTGATCCGGCACGTGATCCGCTCGACCGATCACACCGTGATCAATGTCGACAAGATGACCTATGCCGCCTCGGAGGAGGCGCTGGAGGATGCGCGCGGGCATCATCGGCACACGCTGGTGCGCGCCGATATCGCCGAGCATGCCGCCATGCGCCAGGTCTTCGCCACCCATCAGCCCGACCTGGTGATGCACCTGGCCGCCGAGACGCATGTCGACCGCTCGATCGACGGGCCTGGCCCGTTCATCCAGTCCAACGTTGTCGGCACCTATACCCTGCTGGATGTGGCGCTGGAGTATTGGCGCGCCCTGCCGGCCGACCGCAAGGCCGCGTTCCGCTTCCACCATATCTCCACCGACGAGGTGTTCGGCGCGCTGGCCAAGGGCGACCCGCCGTTCACCGAGACCACGCCGTACGATCCGCGCAGCCCATACTCGGCGAGCAAGGCGGCCTCCGACCACCTGGTGCGTGCCTGGCAGCACACCTATGGCCTGCCGACCCTGGTCAGCAACACGGTCAACAACTACGGCCCCTGGCAGTTCCCCGAGAAGCTGATCCCGCTGGTCACGCTGAACGCGCTGGAGGGCAAAGCGCTGCCGGTTTATGGCGACGGCTTGCAAATGCGCGACTGGCTGTTCGTCGACGACCACGCCGCGGCGCTGCTGCTGGTGGCGACCCTTGGCCAGCCCGGCGGCACCTATGGCATCGGCGCCCGCCAGCCGCGCACCAATCTTGCCGTGGTGCACGCGATCTGCGCGGCACTCGATGCCCGGGTGCCCGACCCCGCCGGGCCGCGCAACCGGCTGATCACCTTTGTCACCGACCGGCCGGGCCATGATTTCCGCTACGAGATCGACCCCAGCCGGGCCGAGGCGGCGCTGGGTTGGCGGGCACCCAACGATTTCGACACCGGGCTGGCCCGCACGGTCGACTGGTACCTCGCCAATCGTGCGTGGTGGGAGGGCATCCGCGCCGCAAGCTACGCCGGCCAGCGGCTGGGCCACCAGCGCCTGGACCCGACAAAAAGCGCGGCCTGAGCAAGGGATACAATGAAGGGCATTCTCCTCGCCGGCGGGTCCGGCACGCGGCTGCACCCGATGACGCTGGCGGCCAGCAAGCAACTGCTGCCGGTCTACGACAAGCCGATGATCTACTATCCCCTCTCGGTGTTGATGCTGGCGGGGATCAGCGACATCATGATCATCTCCACCCCCGAGGACCTGCCGCAGTTCCGCCGCCTGTTGGGCAGCGGCGAGCGCATGGGTGTCAAGTTCACCTACGCGGTGCAGCCGAAACCGGAGGGGCTGGCCCAGGCGTTCCACATCGGCGCCGAGTGGATCGCCGGCGAACCCTGTGCGCTGGCACTCGGCGACAACATGATCTTCGCAGAGCATCTGTCGCGCATGCTGCGCCGTGCCGCCCTGATGCAGGATGGCGCCACCGTCTTCGCCTATCACGTGCGCGACCCCGAGCGGTATGGCGTGGTCACCATGGACGATGACGGCCGCGCACTGGAGATCGTCGAGAAACCCAGCCACCCCAAGTCGAACTGGGCCGTCATCGGGCTGTATTTCTACGACAAGCAGGTGACCGAAATGGCCGCGCGGGTGAAGCCTTCGGCGCGCGGCGAGCTGGAGATCACCGACCTCAACCGCATGTACATGGAGGCCGGCACGCTGCAGGTGGAAAAGCTCGGCCGTGGCTGCGCCTGGCTCGATGCCGGCACGCCGGACAGCCTGCTCCAGGCGGCGACCTTCGTGCAGACCATTCAGAGCCGCCAGGGCATGCTGGTTGGCTGCCCGGAGGAGGTCGCCTTCCGCATGGGCTGGATCGACGCCGACGCGCTGCGCGAGCGGGCGCGCGCGCTGGGCAAGACCGAGCTGGGCCAGGTGCTGCTGGCCCTGTCCAACGGCGAACACCAGGGCTGATCCGATGCAGGTTGAACGCCTTGCCATCCCCGAGGTGGCGCTGATCACCCCGCGCCGTTTCGCCGACAGCCGCGGCTTCTTCAGCGAGACCTGGAACCGGGCGGCGCTGGCCAGGCACGGCATCGACATCGATTTCGTCCAGGACAACCACAGTTACTCGGCCGCCCGCGGCGTGGTGCGCGGCCTGCACTGCCAGATCGCGCCCAGCATCCAGGGCAAGCTGGTGCGGGTGCTGCGCGGCGCGATCTGGGACGTGGTGGTCGATATCCGCCGCGGCTCGCCGACCTATGGCAGGCACGCCGCCGCGGTTCTGAGTGCGGAGAACTTCACCCAGCTTTGGGTTCCCGGCGGCTTCCTGCACGGCTTCTGCACCCTCGCCCCCGATACCGAGGTTGCCTACAAGGTGAACGGGCCGTACGACCAATCCGCCGAGCGCGGCGTGATCTGGAACGACCCCGACCTCGCCTTGCCCTGGCCGGTGGCGCTCGACGAAGTGAAGCTGTCCGACAAGGACGCGGTGTTGCCGCGCCTGGCCGACTGCCCGGCCTGGTTCGAGGCGTAGTCGTGAGCGCCAGCCCCCCTGGTGGCATCCTGGTCACCGGCGGCAGTGGCCAACTCGCCCAGGCCTTGGCCGAGGCCGCCGGCGACCGGCCCCTGCGCGTGGTCGGCCGCCCCGATTGGGATTTCGACCGGATTGCCGCCCTGCCTGCCCTGCTCGCCGCCGCCCGCCCGGCGCTGGTCATCAACGCCGCCGCCCATACCGCGGTGGACCGGGCGGAAACCGACATCGCCGCCGCGTGGCGCGCCAACCGCGACGGCCCCGCCGTGCTTGCCGCGTATTGCGCGGCAGCCGGCATCCCGCTGATCCACGTCTCCACCGACTTCGTCTTCGACGGCACCAAGGGCGCGCCCTACACCGAGGACGACGCCACCAACCCCACCAGCGTCTATGGCGCCAGCAAGCTTGCCGGCGAACAGGCGGTGCTGGCGGCCTGCCCGCGCGCCATCATCCTGCGCACCTCCTGGGTCTATGCCGCCACCGGGCGCAACTTCGTGCTCACCATGCTGAACCTGGCGCGCAGCCGCGACCATCTGCGCGTGGTCGGCGACCAGAAGGGCTGCCCGACCACGGCCGCCGACCTTGCCGACGCCATCCTCGGCATCGCCGACATCCTGGCCCGCGACGGCTGGCAGCACCGCTTCGCCGGCGTCTATCACGCCGCCGGCACCGGCTGGACCACCTGGCACGGCCTGGCCAGCGCCGCCATCGCCCGGGCCGGCGCGTTCGGCCAGAAGCAGCCGGACCGGATCGAGGCGATCACCACCGCCGAATACCCCACCCCCGCGCGCCGCCCGGCCGACTCCCGCCTGGACTGCGCCAAGCTTGCGCGCGTCTTTGGCCTGCGCCTGCCGCCCTGGGAACAGGCACTCGACCATACCATCAGCCGCATCTTTGCAGCCGCGCCCCGCGCGCAGTAGGCGGTGATGCCGAGCATGAAAGGCCAGGGCTTTGCCGTTGCGGCGCGAAGCCGCACCGCAGGGACCCACCAGGTCCCGAGCGCGCCTTCGCGCGACGGGCCAAGCCCCTGGACCTTAAATATATGATAATAAATGGGTTTCCAAAGGCCGCCGGCCTTTGGTGGGTCCAGGGCAAAGCCCTGGCCTTACCTAATGCAGGGTCATTGCTTCGTATAAGGCCGCTGGCATGACATCGCGCGGGGTCCGCGTGGTCATCCTGCTCGCCACCTACGACGGCGCCGCCTTTCTGCCCGAGCAGCTTGCCAGCATCGCCGCCCAGGACCATGCCGATTGGTCACTGATCTGGCGCGATGACGGCTCCGCCGACGACAGCGTGGCGATCATGCAGCGCTTCGCCGCGGCCCAGCCCGCCGGTCGGGTTGCCCGGCTGGCGGCCCCGGCCGGCCATGTCGGATCGGCCGCCGGCTTCCTTGCCCTGCTGCGCCACGCCGCCACCACGATGGGCGCGCACGACGTGGTGGCGTTCGCTGACCAGGACGATGTCTGGCTGCCCTTCAAGCTCAGCCGTGCCGTGCGGTCGCTGAGCGACGCCGCGGCCGACGGCCCGGCGATCTATGCGGCCCGCCAGATACTGGTCGATACACGGCTGCACCATCTCGCCGTATCGGCACGGCTGACCGCGCCGCCGATCTTCCCAGCAGCACTGACGCAGAATCTCGCCACCGGCTGCACCATGGCGCTGAACCGCGCCGCCGCCCTGTTGGTGGCCGGCAGCACCGCCCCGCCCGGCTGCCAGCACGATTGGTGGGCCTATATCCTGGTCACCGCCGCCGGGGGGCAGTTCATCGCCGACGACGAGCCGGTGGTGCTTTATCGCCAGCACGGCGGCAACGCGGTGGGCGCCCCGCGTTCCTTGGCCCGCCGGGGCCTCGCCGCCCTGCGTCGCGGCCCGGGCCCGTTTATGGCCCAGATGCGGCGGAATGTCGTCGCCCTCGATGCCCAGCGCCACCTGCTGACCCCGCAGGCGGGCCAGCAGGTCGACGTCATCAAGGCGGCGCTGGCCGGCGGTGTGCTGCACCGGCTGCACGTCCTGCGCGTGGGGGGTCTTTGCCGTCAGACGCGGAGCGAACAGATGTTGTTCCGCCTGTGGTTCATGTTCGGCTGAGGGTTATATCAACCATCCCAGTGATTGACCGA
>JBBQOT010000256.1:0-5086 GCA_038331165.1 Acetobacterales bacterium | reverse complement strand
CCGGTCGAGATCGTCACGGAAGCAGATCCGGGACAGAAGCGCCGCGAAATGGCCGGGATCGAAGACCGATGTCTGTTGCATCCACACCCAGAATCGCAACGAGACGAGCCGAGTCAAGTTCTATTTTAGCGCCTATGGGGCTTCGCCCCTCCCCCTGGCGCAATGCCGGGCGGGATGCTTCTCTGCTGCATCAGTTTCCGGAGAACGCCCGCCATGGATTACACCCCGCTGCGCATGGACGCCGCGCTGCCGCCGTTACGCGTGAACCTTTATTCCGACACGCAGACCAAGCCTACCCTGGCCATGAAGGCGGCGATGCTGGAAGCCGAGGTCGGCGACGAGCAGTTTGGCTGGGACCCCACCACCAACGTGCTACAGGCGCGCATGGCCGCCCTGATGGGCAAGGAAGCCGCCCTGTTCCTGCCCAGCGGCACGATGTGCAACCAGATCGCCATCGCCACCCATTGCCGCCCCGGCGACGAAATCCTGGCGCATGAAACCGCTCATATCCTCACCAGCGAGGGCGGTGCCGTCGGCGCCATCACCGGCGCCCAGATCACCGGCCTGAAGGGCGCCCGCGGCCAGTTCGACGCCGCCACCCTGCGCGCCGCGATCCGCCCGAAAACCCGCTATTCCCCGCCGCAAGCCCTGCTGGAAATCGAGCAGACCGCCAATTCCGGCGGCGGCGCGGTGTGGAAGCTCGACACTATCAACGAACTCTGCGCCATCGCGCACGAGAACGGCATGTCCACTCACATGGACGGTGCCCGGCTGATGAACGCCTGTGTCGCCGCCGGTGTCGCGCCGAAAGACATGGCCGCTGGCATGGACAGCCTTTGGCTGGACTTCACCAAGGGCCTGGGCACCGGCGTCGGCGCCGTGCTGGTCGGCAGCGCGGAATTCATCGGCGCGGCCTGGCGCTGGAAGCAACGCCTTGGCGGCTCCATGCGCCAGTCCGGCATGCTGGCCGCCGGCTGCATCCATGCGCTCGACCACCACATCGACCGCCTGGCCGACGACCACGCCAACGCCCGCCGCCTCGCCCGCGGCCTCGGCCAGATTCCGGGCATCGTGCCGGAGGAGCCGGAAACCAACCTGGTGTTCTTCAATACCGAAGCCGCCGGCCTGACCGCGGCTGAACTGTCGGACCGTGCCCGTGCACACGGGGTGGCGGTGTCGACCAACGGCAAATACCGCGTGCGCGCCTGCACCCATTTGGACATCGGCGAGGCGATGATCGACGAGGCGGTGCAGGTGATCGGAGCCGTCGTCAAGGCGGTTTAGTACCATCGGTCGAGGACCTACCGACCAGGAAGCAAGGCCAGGGCTTTGCCCTGGACCCACCAGGTCCCGAGCGCGCCTTCGCGCGGCGGGCCAAGCCTTTGGACCTTAACATATGGGTTTCCAAAGGCCGACGGCCTTTGGTGGGTCCAGGGCAAAGCCCTGGCCTTCCTTGCCTACAGGTACCGCCCGCGTTCCAGGATTTCGAGCGTGTACTCCTTGTAGCTCATCCCCAGCGCCTCGGCCCGTTCCAGCCGGCGCAGGGCGATTTCGCGCGGTGGGGTTTTCCAGGCGGCCTTGTGCTTCTTGCGCCAGATCCAGCCTTTCCACGAGGCGTCGCCGGGGTTTTCCTCCTCCAGCTTTGGGCCGCCGTTGTCGCCCAGCTTGGCTTCACGCATCGGCCGCCAACTCCTTGAACATGAAGATCGTCCGTTCCGGCAGGCCGTGGATGTTCAGCGCGTAGTTCGGGATGATGCCGGCAACGAGCCAGCCCATGGCACGATAAAGCTGTTCCGCTGCGTCGCCCGCGGTGTCCAGCACCAGGGTGCGTCGGCCATCAGCGCGGGCGCGGTCCTCGGCGGCCTGCATCAGCAACCGCGCGATGCCGCGCCGGCGGGCGGCGGGATGGACCAGCACCTTGGCGATCTCGCCGCGCTGCCGCCCGTTCGGCGGCATGCCCACCATCAGGGTCGCAGTGCCCAGGATCGCGTTGTCTTCGGTGGCAACCAGAATCCTCTTTTCGCCGCTGGCAACGGCACCGCGCTGGGCCTGCCAAAACCCGCTTGCGGCATCGAGCGTGAATGGCAGCACAAAGCCGACGCTGGCGCCGTCGAGCACGCTGGCGAGCAGCACCGCCGCGAGTCCATCGAGTGCGGCTTCCAGTGTGACCGTGGTCAGTTCCGCCACGATGATGCTCATGGCCGGCAGACCACCAGGGCGTAGTGGGCGCCGTCCGTCGAACGGAAACGGGTGGCGCCGAAAAGCCGGAAGCGCAGGCAATCGCCGGGCGCCAAGCGGTGCACCGCACCTTCGACTGTCATTTCAAGAACGCCTGCCAACACCCAGACATGCTGCTCCAATCCCTGCACGCCGGGCGCGGCATAGGCGATATCGGCGCCGGCCGGCAGGCGGGCTTCCACCAGTTCGGCATCGAAACCCGCGGCCGGCGGTGACACGGCGCGGCGGATATAGCCGGTTTCCGGGTCGGTCCAGACCGGCTGGTCGTCGGCGTGCAACAGCCTGGCGGGCTCTGCCTCTACCTCGGCCAGCAGGCGCGACATGGTGCGTCCATAGGCGGTGCACAGCCGGCCCAGCAGCGCGGCCGTCGGGCTGGTTTCGCCGCGTTCCAGGCGCGACAGGGTGGTCCGCGGCACGCCCGAGCGTTGGGCCAACTGGTCCAGCGACCAGCCGCGCTCGCCGCGCAGTTCCGCTAGCCGGGCGGCGAGCCGCGACTCCAGCGCCGAACTGTCGTGTTCCATCATGGTATCCATATCCGGGATAATTTCCCGAATATGGATAGTCGTCAAGCCGGCAGCTTGATCTGGGCGGCAATGGCGGTGATGTCGTCGGCTTCCAGGGTTTCCTGGTCCAGCAGCTTGTGGGCGGTGGCGTCCAGCAGCGTGCGCCGTCCGGTCAGCACCTCGACGGCGCGCTCGAAGGCGTGCTGGGCGATGTCGTGCACTTCGCGGTCGATCGATGTCGCCGTGGTCTCGGCATAGGCGCGCTCGGCCGGCATGGCCATGCCGCCCAACATGCCGCGCTGGTCGCGCTCGTAGGTGACGGGGCCGAGGTCGCGCGACATGCCGTACTGCACCACCATGCTGCGCGCCATGTCGGTCACCCGGCGCAGATCGTCCGACGCGCCCGTGGACAAATGCTGGAACACCACCCACTCCGCCGCCCGCCCGCCCAGCAGCACCGCCATGCGGTTCTCCAACTCGTCGCGGGTGACGATGAAGCGGTCTTCGGTGGGGCGCTGGATGGTGTAGCCAAGGGCCCCTACGCCGCGCGGGATGATCGAGACCTTGTGCACCGGGTCGGTGCCCGGCAGGGCCATGGCGACCAAAGCGTGGCCCATCTCGTGGAAGGCGACGATCTCGCGCTCCTTGGGGTTGAGCAGGCGGTTGCGCTTTTCCAGCCCGGCAACGATGCGCTCGACGGCATTGTTGAAGTCGGCCATGCCCACCGCCGCAGCGTCGCGCCGGGTCGCCAGCAGGGCGGCCTCGTTGACCAGGTTGGCCAGGTCCGCGCCAGTGAAACCGGGGGTGAGGGCGGCGACCTGCTCAGGGTTCACGTCCGATGCCAGGGTAATCTTCTTGAGATGCACGACCAGGATCTGCACCCGTCCGGGCTTGTCGGGCCGGTCCACCAGCACCTGGCGGTCGAAGCGCCCGGCACGCAGCAACGCGGGGTCGAGGATTTCCGGCCGGTTGGTTGCCGCCAGCAGCACCACACCCGATTTGGTGTCGAAGCCGTCCAGCTCGACCAAAAGCTGGTTCAGCGTCTGCTCCTTTTCGTCGTTGCCGCCGCCCATGGCACCCGGCATGCGGCTGCGGCCCATCGCATCCAGCTCGTCGATGAAGATGATGGCCGGTGCCCGCTGGCGGGCCTGTTCGAACAGGTCGCGCACCCGTGCCGCCCCCACGCCGACGAACATCTCGACGAACTCACTGCCCGAGATCGAGAAGAACGGCACCTTCGCCTCGCCGGCCACCGCCTTGGCGATCAGCGTCTTGCCGGTGCCGGGCGGACCAATCAGCAGCACGCCCTTGGGCATGCGCCCGCCCAGGCGGCCGTAGTGTTCGGGGTTCTTGAGGAAATCGACGACCTCTTGCAACTCCTGCTTGGCCTCATCCACCCCGGCGACATCGGCGAAGGTGACGCCGGTGTCGGTCTCCACATAGACCTTGGCCTTGCTCTTGCCGATCGACATCAGCCCGCCGCCCAGGCCACCGCTGCCGGCCATTTTGCGGATGACAAAGAACCACACGCCGCCGAACAGCAGTACCGGCACCACCCACGACAGCAGGTCGCGCAGGAAAGTGCTCTCGATCTGGCCGGTGACCTTCACGCCGTGCTTGCCGAGTTGCTCGGCAAAGTCCTCGTCCACCCTTGTGGTGGTGAAGCGGGTCTCGCCCGAGGGCAACTTGTCCTTCAATACGCCCGAGATGAAGCGATCGGAAACAGCGACTTCAGCCACCTTGTCGTCGCGCAATAGCTGCTGGAACTCGCTATAGGCGATCGGTTTGGTGCCCGCGAAACTGGCGATCAGGCTTTGCAGCAGCAGGATGCCAGCCAGCGCGGCGGCGAAATACCAGATATTGTAGGTGATCTTCTTATCCATGCGCGAGGCTCCGGGCGGCAGCAGCCGCGCGCCATGATAGCCGCAATCCTGTGCCGCGGCCTATTGTCGGCGGCCGTGAACAATGACCCCTCTCTAGGCAAGGCCAGGACTTCGCCCATGGGCGCTATGATAAGGGAGGCTGGGCTCTGCCCAGACCCGCCAGGGGCCAAGCCCCTGGACCTTTCTTTCCAAGAAAAGATAATATTTACAATAGGTTGATAATTTGGGAACGCCACGAGTTTCCTCGGCTACGCCAGCAGACCCAGATTGATAGACAGGTTCGGCTGATGGCAGCGGGCACTGCCACAAACGGTAATGGTATCAACGGGTCTCTGACCCTTTGCGGGGCCCGTGGCGCGGCTTCGCGCCGCGACGGCAGAGCCCTCGCCTGTCTTATCCGAGCCTATGGGGCCGAGCCCCTGGACCTCCATCAAGTGAAGATGAGTCCTCTGCGCCGCGGCA
>JBBQOT010000255.1:0-5136 GCA_038331165.1 Acetobacterales bacterium | reverse complement strand
GGCGCTGGCCTGAGCGGACGAGGGCCTGAACGCATGAGCCGCATCTGTCTGGTCGGCGCCGGCTTCATCGCGCGCGTGCACGCCGACGCCCTGCGCACCATGCCCGGCCACACCATCGTCGCCATCGTCGACCCCAATGCCGAGGCTGCCGCCAGCCTTGCGCGAACGATCGGCACACCGGCCATTTACCCGTCGGTCGAGGCGGCACTGGCCGCCGGCGGTTTCGACCGCGCCCATGTGCTGGTGCCGCCCGACCTGCACGCCGACACCGCCGCAAAACTGCTGCGCGCCGGCATCCCGGTGTTGCTGGAAAAGCCGCTCGCCGCGGACAGCGCGCAGTGCGACGCCCTGCTGGCCGCCGCCTCCCAGGGTGGGGCGGCGGTCGGCGTCAACCAGAACTTCGTCCACCATCCCGCCTTTGCCCGGCTCCGCGCCACGCTCGCCAGCGGCGCCATCGGCCGCCCGAACTTCGTCAGCGTGGTCTACAACGTCGCCCTGCGCCAACTGGCCGCCCGGCAGTTCGGCCACTGGATGTTCCGCGCCCCCGGCAACATCCTGTTGGAACAGGCCGTCCACCCGCTGTCGCAGATCCTCACCCTCACAGGCCCGATCGCGCACATGCAGGCGCTGCCCGGTCCAGCGCTCGAGATCGCCCCCGGCCGCGATTTTGTCGCCACGCTGAACGTGTCGCTGGCCGGGCGCGACCTGCCCGCCCAGCTGCGCTTCGCCGTCGGCCAGGGTTTTCCCCATTGGCAGGTCACCGTGGTCGGCGACGACGGCGTGGTGGTGGCCGACATCCTGGCCAACCGCTGCTACACCCAGGGCCGTACCCGCTGGCTGGAGGCGGTGGACTTCGCCCTGTCCGGCCTGCGCAGCGCTGGTGCCATCGCCCGCGATTCGATCGGTGGCCTCTCCTCTTATGCGCTGGCAACGGCCAAGCTGCGCCCGCGCAGCGATGCTTTCTTCGTTTCCATGCGCGCCAGCATCGCCGCCTTCCACACCGCGCTGGATGCCGGCCGCCCGCCGGCACTCGACGGTGCCTTCGGTGCCGCCTTGGTGCGCGCCTGCGAGGAACTGCGCGACCAGGCCTTTCCTGCCCCGAAGCCCGACCCGCTGCCCAAGGTCAACCCCGCAACCTGGGACATCGCGGTGCTTGGCGGCACTGGCTTCATCGGCACCCATGTCGTCGGGCAACTGCTCGCCGCCGGCCATGGTGTTTCGGTGATGGCCCGCACCCTTGCCAACCTGCCCGCCGTCTTCGCCGATCCCCGTGTCGCGTTGCATCGTGGCGACATCCGCGACCCCGCAGCCCTCGCCCGCGCCATCGGCCGCGCGGGCGTGGTGATCAACCTCGCCCATGGCGGCGGCGGCGCCGATTTCTCGGCGGTGCGCCAGGCCATGGTCGGCGGCGCCGAGACCGTCGCGCGCGCCTGCCAGGCAGCCGATGTGCGGCGCCTGGTGCATGTCGGCTCCATCGCCTCGCTCTATCTCGGCCCCGACGCCCCCACGGTCACCGGCGCCACGCCCGCCGACCCGCGCGAGACCGAACGCGGCGACTACGCCCGCGCCAAGGTGCTGGCCGACCGTCTGCTGCTCGACCTGCATGCGCGCGAGGGTCTGCCGGTGACCATTCTCCGCCCCGGCGTGGTAGTCGGCGAGGGCGGCCCGCCGTTGCACAGCGGCCTCGGCATGTTCAACAACGACCAGCACTGCATCGGCTGGAATGACGGCCGCAATGCACTGCCTTTCGTGCTGGTGGAGGATGTGGCGGCAGCGTGTGTGCTCGCCTGCACCGCCCCGGGCATCGAGGGGCGCTGCTACAACCTGGTGGGCGATGTGCGCCCCAGCGCGCGCGACTACCTTGCCGACCTGGCCCGCGCGCTCGGTCGTCCGCTGCGCTTCCACCCGCAGTCACCGACCCGCCTGTGGCTGGTCGATGTTGCCAAATGGGTGGTCAAGCGCGCCACCGGCCGCGCCGTCGCCATGCCATCGCGCCGCGATTTCCTGTCACGCGGCATGGCGGCGACGTTCGATATCGCGGATGCCAAGCGCGACCTCGGCTGGCAGCCGGTCGCCGACGCCGCGATCTTCGACGCCCGCGCTGTTGCAGTGCAAGCGGGCACGGTGCAGGCGGGGTAGGGCGGATGGTGGCCCCCCTCCTACTGCACGTCTATTCGACCTTTGCCGTCGGTGGGCCGCAGGTGCGCTTTGCCGCCATGGCCAACCGCTTCGGCGCGGATTTCCGCCACGCCATCGTCGCCATGGACGGCAACACCGCCGCCCGCGAGCGGCTTGATCCTGCGCTGGACGTTAGCTTCCCGGCGGTCGAGATCCGCAAGGGCGACACGCTGGGCAACCGCGCCCGCTTCCGCGCCCTGTTGCGCGACATGCGCCCAGACCGGCTGGTGACCAGCAACTGGGGCAGCATCGAGTGGGCCATGGCCAACCTGCCGAAGCTGGTGCCGCATCTGCATGTGGAGGACGGGTTCGGCCCGGAGGAACGCGACCGGCAACTGCCGCGCCGGGTCTGGACCCGCCGGCTGTTGCTGCGCCGGGCGACGGTGGCGGTGCCGTCGCAGCGCCTGTTCCACATCGCCCGCGCCATCTGGCGCCTGCCGGCCGGCGGCCTGCACTACGTGCCCAACGGCATCGACCTCGCGCGCTTCACCCCCGCGCCGCCGGCTGCGCGCGTGTTCGCGGTGATCGGCACGGTCGCGGCGCTGCGGCCAGAGAAGAACCTCGGCCGCCTGCTGCGCGCCTTTGCCCGCGTCGCGGCCGATCGCCTGGCCGCCGGCCGCCCCGTTCGGCTGGTGATCGTCGGCGACGGGCCCGAGCGCTCCGGGCTGGAGGCGATTGCCGCCAACCTTGGCATCGCGCCAGCCGTCACCTTCGCCGGTCACATCGCAGACACCGCCGGCCTCTACGGCGGCTTCGACCTGTTCGCCCTGTCGTCAGACACCGAACAGATGCCGATCGCGGTCCTGGAGGCGATGGCCGCCGGCCTGCCGGTGGCCGCCACCGCGGTGGGCGACATCAGCGCCATGCTGGCGTCGGAGAATCTTCCGTACGTAGTGCCGAACGACGACGCGGCGCTGGCTGTGGCGATGGCCCAACTGCTCGGCAACCCCGTGCTGTGTGCCCGCCTGGGTGCGGCCAATCGCGCGCAAGCGGTTGCGCGTTTCGATCAAGAGGCGATGTTCGCCGCCTGGCACGCCCTATTCCGCGGCGCGCGGCCGCCAGCACCGCCGGCATTTCCATGATCGCATATCGCATTGCCATGCCGGGCATCGGCGGCAGCAAGGCGCGTTGCTTTGCCAAGCTGACGGCCTTGCCAGTATACAGTCAGGGCCGCGATACCCCGCCGACAGGAGAACGTGATGATCGACATGTTCGCGCTGCTGGTCTCCACCGGCATGATGGCCATCATCGTGTTCTTCGCCATCCGATGGAACCGCGAGCGGCCGTGGTTCGAGGGTGGCAAGCCGTCGCGTCCGGCGCCCCGCCCCGGTACGGCCCGGGCGCCGCAGCGGCCACCGGTGCGCCGCCTGCCACGTCGATAGCGGGCAAGCCGAGTGACGGGCGCCTGATGGACCGGCATGCATGAGTGACTATCTGATCGCCCTGGTTTACGCCGCTATGCTGCTTGGGGGTGCTGCCGCGCCTTTCGTGACGAGCCTGGGCTATGTCTGGGTGGATTCGTTCTATCCGCAGTATGTCGGCCGCTACGTTCTTGGTAATTTTCCAGTCGCCGCGGTGATGGGAACGGCCGCGCTGCTCGGCTACGTACTGATGGATCGGCGCTCGCCACCGCGCATCGGTGCAATGTTGATCCTCACTGGCATCATGGCGCTTTGGATGACGCTGTCGCTGACGTGGTCGGTGGCACCGGAGGGCGCGTGGTTGAAATGGGACTGGGCATTCAAGACGGTGCTGTTCGCCGGCTTCATTCCCTTCGTGTTTCGCAGCCGCGTGCAGATTGAGGCTTTGATCCAGGTGCACATCCTCGGCTCGGCGATGCACATCATTCCCGTGGGCATCAAATCGTTCCTGACCGGCGGCGGCTACGGGATGAACCTGACCCTGCTGCCGGCGAACGTGGGTATGTCCGAATCGAGCGCCATGGCCACGGTAGGGCTCATGTACGTGCCGCTGCTGCTGTTCCTGCGACGGCACTCTCTGCTGGTGCCATGGCCCTGGATGCGTCACACATTCTACGCCAGCTTCGCGATCTTCTGCATCCCCGCCGCCATCGGCACCGGCGCGCGCACCGGCATCGTTTGCATGGCCGTCCTGGCCGGACTCTATTGGCTGCAGAGCCGCCAGAAACTGGTCGGCGGCTTCGCCTTGGCAATTCTCGGCGTGCTGGTCGTGATCTTTTCGCCGGATCGCTGGAAGGCGCGCATGGCAACGATCGACGACTACCAGCAGGAAGCCTCGGCGCTCACCCGTATCAAGGTTTGGCAGTGGGTGCTTGATTTCGTTCGCGACAACCCGCTGGGCGGTGGCCTGCGCGCATACGAGATCAACGTCATCCTGATGCCGCCCGACGCCTACAACCCTGAAGGCTGGACCCAGCGCGGTCGCTCGCCGCACAGTACCTGGTTCGAAATGCTGAGCGAACTTGGCTGGCCCGGGCTTATCCTGTTTGCGGTTTTGATCATCGTCACGTTCATCACGCTCCACCGCGTGCTGCGTCGCACTCGCGGAATCGAGGAAATGCTCTGGTGCTCCGACCTGGCCAAGGCGCTTGGCATGGCGCTACTGGTGCTGATGGCCGGCTCAACCTTCATCGGCGTCGGCTTCCAGCCCTGGTACTGGCTGCTCTTCGCCACCTCGTTCTGCCTTGGCGAATACGTCCGCCGCGCCTTGGCGCCGGCAAAGCCGCGTGGTGTCTTTGTGCCGGCCACCGAAGGACCGGCATCCCGCCCGCCCGCCATGCCCGGCCTGCCGGCGCGACGCCGGGTCTGATTTCGGGCGCCCATCCTAGCCCGCCATGTGTCGCCGCAGCCGCCCCGCCGAATGGCGCAGCAGCATGGCGAGCCCCGAGGGCCGCCAAGGGTTGACCAGCATCACGCCGATGCGCTGGCGCCGCACCGAAGTCCATAGCTGCTTGTAGGGGTCGTCGCCGCGGCCGAA
>JBBQOT010000254.1:0-5138 GCA_038331165.1 Acetobacterales bacterium | reverse complement strand
GACCCCACCAGGGACCCGAGGTCCCTGGACCCTCAACTATGCCCCTACCCCAACGCCGGCACCCGCTCCAGCAACGCCCGATGCAACGCCTCCCGCCGGGACCACAGGTCGCGGTACCACCGAGCACGCGCACCAACCTGGTAGGCGAGCATCCGATTCCGGGCGATGTCGTCGCGGGCCTTCTCCGCCATGCCGCGGGCCCCGTCGGTATCGGCCACCAGGCCCATCAGGCGCTCGTAGAGTGATTGCGCATCGTCGAAGATCAGGCCGTTCACCCCGTCCTGGATGCAGTCGCCATAGACGGTGGGCGACGCCAGGGCTACCGCACGATGGGCGGCGGCCTCCAGGTATTTCAAATCGGATTTGCAGCGGTTGAACAGCGTGTCACGTAGCGGCATGAACGAAACTTCGCAGCGCGACAGGATGTCGAGATAGGTGGAGTAGTCGCTGAGCGGGGTGAAGCTCTTGTGCGGCGTGGCCAAGGCATCGAAAAATCCACGGTCGGCAATCACATGAAACCGCAGCGCGTCACCTGCATCAGCGGCCGCCGCGTTCAGTGCCTCAACATGGTCGGGCCAGTCATCCTCGCGGTTCAACGCGGCAAACAGCAGGTTGATGCGGCCGGGCTCGGCGAAGTTGGCGCGGTCCGGCAGGCGGCGGATAGCATTCGGAAATACCTCGATCTCCGGGTTCTCGCGGCCGAGCACGGCGGCGAGCGCCGGCGTGGACGTCTGGATGGCGTGCACGGCGCGGAAATTATGCACGTCGGAGCGGTGCAGCACGGAAATCTGCGAGGGGTGGTCGTCGAACTCGCAAACCACCAGCCAGCCGCGGGCCAACAGGGCACGCAGATGGGCCAGCCCGTCGGCACCCAACAAGGCCGGACGATGCAGGATGAAGATGCCGGCCTGCTCGCCCAGGTCGGGCAGGCTGTCGAGCTGGTTGGTGATCCCGGTGGCGATCCCCGCCTCGGTGCCCAGGGCGGCCAGCGGCTCGACCACCCGTACCTGGCTGACGCCGCCGACCGGCGGCAGCATGGTCGACAGAATGCGCAACGGCGGCGGGCGGGTGGTCACAGCGCGCCAGACGACATGGCTCGGTGGCCCGGCCGACAACGCCACCTCCCTGGCATCCAGCGCCTGCAGCCCGGCACCGGCGATCAGCTGGTGCTGAGCCTCCAACGGCCCATGCGCCAGCCAGGCGATCAGCATGCCGTCGGGCGCCAGCATCCGTGCCAGTTCGGCCAGCACCTCGCCGGGGCGGGGCCAGGATTCGGCCAGGCCGGGGGCGAGCAACAGACAATCCGCCGGCGGCAGCGCGGGCAGCGGCCCCGGATCCGCGGCAAGGCAGTACACCTGGTCCAGCACCGCGCTGGCGCGCCGGGCGTATGCCGGGTCGGCTTCGATGCCGATCAGACAGGCGTTGGGGTTGCTGCGGCGGAACGCCTCGCCGACCGCCCCGTCGCCACAGCCGAGCAACACCACCACGCCAGCGGAAAGCGGGATCCTGTCGGCCAGCAAGGTCGCCATCGGCGTGGACCCGTCAGGGGGGCAAGGCAACATCATCTCCAGCAAGACTGGCGCAAACTACCGCCTGCAGGCAGTGCGCGGTAGGGTGGCGCACAGGACCCTTGCAACCCACCGATTAAGCCAAGGTACAGGAGACCGGCCATGCGCATCCGCACCGCCGATGCCGCTGACGTGCCGGTGGTGGAGCGTATCGTGCGCGACTCCTATGGCAAATACGTCGCCCGCATCGGCAAGCCGCCCGGGCCGATGCTGGACGACTACGCGGCGTTGATCCGCAGCCATTGCGTGTGGGTCGCCCAAGGCGAGGCGGTCGGCGATTCGATAGTCGGGCTGATCGTGTTGGTCGCGGAGCCCGACCATATGTTGCTGGAAAATATCGCCGTCGACCCGGCCGCGCAGGGCAGCGGCGTGGGGCGCTTGCTGATGCAGTTCGCCGACAGCGAGGCACGCCGCCGCGGCTATACCGAACTTCGGCTGTACACCCACCAGACCATGACGGAAAACATCGCGCTGTATTCCCGCACCGGCTGGACCGAAACCGGCCGGGCCGAACAGAGTGGATTCGCCAGGGTCTTCTTCCGCAAGCGGGTCTAGAAGAAAGCAAGGCCAGGGGCCTTGCCCCATAAGCGCGAGGTTAAGGAAGGCGAGGGCTGTGCCCTCGACCCGCAAAGGGTCAGAGACCCTTTGATCCCATTACCTTTAGTGGCCATCCCAGCGGCGACCAGTCGAACCCAGGTATCAATCTGCGGCTGCTGGCCCAGCCATGAAATTCTGGAAGTTCCCAAGTTATCGACCTATTGAAAGCTCTCGTTTGTTGTAAAAAAGTAAGGTCCAGGGGCTTGGCCCCTGGCGGGTCTGGGCAGAGCCCAGCCCCTGGACCCCACCAGGGATCCGAGGTCCCTGGACCCTCATCCGTCTTGCCGAAGGCGAACTGAAGGAATGGGGTCTGGGGTCGCCGGCGGCAGCGGGTCCAGGGTGGCACCCTGGCCTCGCTTTACCCCAGCACCCGCCCGGCGACGGCATCGAGCTTGGCCAGCATGGCCGGGTCGCGCTGTGCCGGTGCGGTGATCAGGGCATGGTCAAGGGCGCGGTCGCAGCCGGCAGGGCAGAGGCCGCGCGGTTGGCCGAGGGCTGGGACGACCTGTTTGACCAGGGCACGGGCGCGGTCAGCGTTGCCCAGCAGAACCTTGACCACGGTCTCGACGGTGACGTGGTCGTGGTCGGGGTGCCAGCAGTCGAAGTCGGTCACCATGGCGATGGTGGCGTAGCAAAGCTCGGCCTCGCGGGCGAGCTTGGCCTCGGGCATGTTGGTCATGCCGATCACCGAGCAGCCCCAGGAACGGTAGAGCTCGCTTTCCGCCTTGGTGGAGAATTGCGGCCCCTCCATCACCAGGTAGGTGCCGCCACGGGTGACCGGCAGTCCCAGGGTGCGGGCGGCGGCTTCGGCGGCGTCGCCTAGGCGCGGGCAGACCGGATGTGCGACCGAGACATGGGCGACGCAGCCGGAGCCGAAGAAGCTTTTCTCGCGCGCAAAACTGCGGTCGATGATCTGGTCGACGATGACGATGTGGCCAGGCGGAAGCTCGGCCTTCTGGCTGCCGTCGGCGGACAGCGAGAGCACGTCGGTGCAGCCCAGGCGCTTCAGCGCGTCGATGTTGGCGCGGTAGTTGAGCTCGGTCGGCGAGAGCGGATGGCCGCGGCCGTGGCGCGGCAGGAACACGCAGCGCGTTTCGCCCAGCCAACCTTCAAGCAGCTCGTCGGACGGATCGCCCCAGGGGGTGCTGACCTTGTGCCAGCGTGTACGTTCCAGCCCGTCGATGTCGTACAGGCCGGAACCGCCGATGATGCCGATGACGGGGGTGATGGTGGTCATGCGGTCCTCGGGGGCGGGGAAGGGTTCAAAATGAAGCCGCCGCGCCCCGCTCTCGGCGCTTGAGGAGGACGCGGCGGCGCTCAAGCATCAGAGTGACGCTCAGTGGACGTCGGCCCAGACCTTGCGCTTGGCGGCGTAGGTGACGCCAGTCATGAAGATCAGGAACAGCAC
Organism: Acetobacterales bacterium; assembly: GCA_038331165.1. Lineage (GTDB taxonomy): Bacteria > Pseudomonadota > Alphaproteobacteria > Acetobacterales > Acetobacteraceae > CAMDGX01. Next base: position 1,565 of record JBBQOT010000254.1, on the reverse strand, counting down.
CACCTTCACGCCCAGGCGCTTGCGCACCTCCGTTTCCGGCTCGGCGATGTAGGAGAGGAAGGTGGTGACGTCGCGGGCCATCTGTTCGACCGAGGCGCGGGTGCCGTCGGCGTAGGCGACCTGGCCGTCGTTCAGCGGCGCCGGCATGGCGATCTGATGGCCGGAATAGTAGGAGTTGTAGTACATTCCATCGCCCATCTTCATCTCGGCGGGCGCCTGGTTGTAGCCGATCAACAGAGCGTAGAGCTGGTCGGCGCCGCCAGCGCGGGCCTTTATCATCACCGACAGATCGGGCGGATAGGCGCCGTTATAGGCGGCGCGGGCGGCCTTTTCGTTCGGCCAGGGCGAGCGGAAGCGGTCGGATGGCAGGCCTGCGCGCTCGGTCGGCTGGCCGTCGTCGCCGATGACCGGGATCATCACCGCGGCGGCGATCGCCTCGATCTCCTTCGGCTCAAGGCCCAGGCCCTTGAGGTCGCGGTAGTAGGCCTGCTTCAACGAATGGCAGGCGGCGCAGACCTCGCTGTAGACCTGAAAGCCGCGCTGGGCAGAGGCGCGGTCGATGGTGCCGAAGGGGCCGCTGAAGCTCCAGTTCTGGGCGGGGAACTTGATCTCGGCCTCGGCCGCCAACGCGGTGGCGGGCACGGCCAGGGCCAGCAGGGCGGCGGCCGTGGCGTTGCGCAGGAAATTCATCACGCCTTCTCCATCGTCGGCTTGGCGGCGGCACCGCCTGGCAACGGACCGCCCCCGCCCGTCATCCCGAGCACCGCCCGGCTGATGCTTTCAGGCAGCGGCAGCGGCCGTTCGAACTTGCCCAGGATCGGCAGGATCACCAGGAAGTGCAGGAAATAATAGGCGGTGCCAATGCGCGACACCACCACCCAGATGCCTTCCGCCGGTTTGCCGGCGGCGATACCGAGAACCACCACGGTAAAGACCAACACCCAAAACAGCACGCGATAGACCGGACGGAAGCGGGCGCTGCGCACCGGCGAGGTGTCGAGCCACGGCAGCACGAACAGCACGAAGATCGAGCCGAACATCAGCAGCACGCCGCCGAGCTTGTCGGGCACCGAGCGCAGGATGGCGTAGAACGGCAGGAAGTACCAATCCGGCACGATATGCGCCGGCGTCACCAGCGGGTTGGCCGGGATGTAGTTGTCGGCGTGGCCCAGGAAGTTCGGCGCGAAGAACACCAGAACCGCGAACACAATGAGGTAGACGCAGATGCCGACGCTGTCCTTGATTGTGTAGTACGGGTGGAACGGCAGCGTGTCTTGCGGGCCCTTCACGTCGATGCCCAGCGGGTTGTTCGAGCCGGTGATGTGCAGGGCGGCGACGTGCAGGAAAACCACGCCTACCAGCACGAACGGCAGCAGATAGTGCAGGCTGAAGAAGCGGTTCAGTGTGGCGTTGTCGACCGAGAAGCCGCCCCACAGCCAGGTGACGATGTGTTCGCCGACCAGGGGGAAGGCCGAGAACAGGTTGGTGATGACGGTGGCAGCCCAGTACGACATCTGCCCCCAGGGCAGTACGTAGCCCATGAAGGCGATGGCCATCATCAGCAG
>JBBQOT010000253.1:0-5149 GCA_038331165.1 Acetobacterales bacterium | reverse complement strand
TCAGCTTCTCCGCCAGCGCCATGCCGGTCGCGACCGGAACGATGCCGCCCTGCACCCCGTTCGAGTAGAAATTGCCGAACTGCAGATGCTGACTGCCGCCGCGGCCGCCGCACACGCCGGCCTCCCGCCCCATGACCTCGGCCAGCAAGCCCAGGAAATCGCCCGAATAAGTCAGAAAATGCCCGTGGTTGCGGTGGTTGGAGAGCACCGCGTCGTCGGGGTGGTCAAGGGCGCGAACCACCGCCATCTGGCAGAATTCCTGGCCGATGCAGGTGTGCGTGGTGCCCGACAGCAGCCCCTGGCCGAACAGGTCCAGCAGGGTCTGCTCGGTCTGGCGCAACAGGTTGCCGAAGCCGTAGAGATGCGCGTTGGCAAGCGGAATCAGTGGCTTGCCATGCGCGTCGCGGTCCAGCCCCGCCGGCCACAACGACCCGGGCGCGTTCACGTCCATCCGCACATCCTTCCATGCCCCGCGGCGGCCTCTCGGCCGGGCGAGACCGGACGATCAGACCAATTTACGGCAGCAGGCATTTCAAATTCCTTAGAACAATCTACAGAGGTAAACATGATCGGCCCTAGACTCGTCAATGAGGCGATGATGAATGGGGTGCGCGCGCTCCCTTGCCCCGCCATGGCGGTTTGCGTACGGTGCGGCCGGGCTGTTCCCGGTTAACAGATATTGCTCATGATTGTTGTCCTGCCTGTTTCTGATGCAGACCTGCCGGACGTCACGCAATTCATGCGGCAGCATCTCAATTCGGCGATTCCGCAAGATGCGTGGACCGCGGCGTTTCGGCGCGCCTGGCTGCCCGACAAGCCCAACAACGGCTTCATGCTGAAGGATGACGGGCGCATCGTCGGCGTGCTCGGGGCGATCTACTCGGAGCAACTGATCAACGGGGCGCTCCGGCGGTTCTGCAACATCACCAGCATCGTCGTGCTGCCGGAATACCGCGGCCGAACGCTGGACCTGTTCGCCAGGTGCCTTGGGCAGAAATCCTTCAACTTCACCGACCTGACCCCGAGCGCCGCGGTGGAGAAGATCTGCCGCCTGCTCAAGTTCCGCCCACTCGTCGCCGGCGAGTATCTCTGTGCGCACCTGCCGGTGCCGCCGGTGCTGATGGGCGTCGAGGTGGTTGGCGACGAGCGGGCCGCCAGTGTCCTGCCGGCGCACGCCGCGAAGGTGTATCGCGACCATGGCGGCATTCCCTGGGCGGAACGGCTGACCATCGGCCGGAACGGGGCGTATTGCCTGGTGATCTACCGCCGATCGCGCGTGCAGAGCCGGAATGGCGCCAGCATCCTGTATTTCAGCGACGAGGCGCTGTTCCGCAAATATTATTGGGCGATCGGCGGGCATCTGCTGCTGCGCAAGGGGCTGATCGGCAGCCGGGTAAGCCGCCGCTTCTTCACCACGCCGCCGCCGCTGTCGATCAGCCGGTCCGATACGCAAACGCTGCTCTACAAGGGCGAGGACCTGCCCGACAGCCAGATCGCCAGCGTCTATTCCGAATTGGTGGCCCTACCGCTGTAGCGCCCTGCCTGTAACTGGACAAAAGGCAAGGCCAGGGCTTTACCGTGGACGAACCAGGTCTGGAGCGCGCCTTCGCGCGACGGGCCAAGCTCCATAGGCGCAAGGGTAAGGGAAGCTGGGCTCTGCCCAGACCCGCCAGGGGCCAAGCCCCTGGACCTTTATTTACAAGAATCATTAATTATTACAATTAGTTGAGAGTTTGGGAACGCCAAGAGTTTCCTGGCTGCGCCAGCAGCCCCAGATTTGATACACGGCTTCGACGGATGTCCGCTGGCAAGGCCACTAAAGATCATGGGATCAAAGGGTCTCTGACCCTTTGCGGGTCGAGGGCAGAGCCCTCGCCTTCCTCATCCTCGCGCTGATTGGGCCAAGCCCTTGGACCTTAATATCTGATAATAAATGGGTTTCCAAAGGCCGTCGGCCTTTGGTGGGTCCAGGGCAAAGCCCTGGCCTTGCCTGACGGGCGTCAAGATCTTCGGCGCTCACCTTCCCGGCGCCCGCTGCCACCACGACCAGGGCGGCGCGACATCCAGCCAGTGCAGCATGGTGGTCGCATTGGCGTGGCTGGTCTTGTAGCGATCGTCACCGGCCAGGAAGCTGTAGCTGTGCCGGCCCTGCCGCCGGTACATCTCGATCGCCAGGTAGTGACTGGTCAGCCCCGGTTTCTGATGCGGCCCGGCGGCGGTGTAGTCGAAGCCGGACTGGTAGGCGAGAACGCCTTCGCGGAAAATGAAGTTGTAGAGATAGCCGAGCAACTGCCCCCCGGCGGTGATGCGCAGCAGGTCAATCTCGCCGCGCGGCAGCGCCCGCTCCACCAGGGCGTGATGGAAGCGCAGGAACGTCGCATTGGCAAAGGCGCCGATGCCGCCGCGCGTCCGCCAGGTGATCTGGTGCAGCCGGGCGAGGTCGTCGAGGAACGCCAGCGCTTCTCCCAGCGAATCGGCGCGCTGAACCCGCATCTCCCCGACCGCCTCGTAGCGCCGCATCGAACGACGCAACTGGTAGCGGGTATTGGCGCTGAGGCTTGCCAGGAACGGCTCCTCGCCGCCGCCCAGTGTGGCGAAATCCACGTACGGTGCCGGCCGGCTCTGCAGGGTGCGAATGGTGCCCGTCTCACGCGCGGCCCGCAAAACCGCGTCACTCACGCCGCTCAGCCGCAGACTGCGGCCCAAAACACGGCGGCGGGGTGCAATCGGCGCGTTCAGCAGCGCCTGCAGGCAGGCTGCCAGCCCGCCCTCCTGACCGCGCGCCACCAGCGGCCCGTTGTACTCGATAAACACCGCATCAAGCTCGGCGTTGCCGCTCTCGCCCAGCGACAGCCGCTCCGGCGCCCAGAGCGGGCCGGTACGGTTCAGCAGTGCCAGCGCCCAAGGTGCGTCGTCCGGCCCAGCCTGCAACAGCACCGGGCGCTTGTAGCGCGCCTCGGCAGCACACCCCACCCATGCCCAACTCTGAAAGAACGATATGTCCGCCCGCTCCTCAAGGGAGCGCCATTTGCGCGCGACGACATCAAAGTCGTCCGGCCGAGAGAGCACGATGCTTTGGGACGAATGGGACACATCCCAAATAAGCACCGTTTCGGCCGGTTTGGGCAATCGCCCCATCTGCATCGCCGGCAATGACCGTGCGGCTATCCCAGTCCGATCGCCGCGCCCAGCTAGCTGTTACCCCGTGGTGCCGCCGCGGTACCGCTGCCGATCCGCCCGCCATCGATCACCAAGTGGGTCGCGGTGATATGGCCCGATAGTGGCGAGCACAGATAGGCTACCGCATTCGCCACCTCCTCGGCATAGCCATAGCGCCCCGTCGGGATCGAGGCCGCACCCGCCTGGTGCACGGCTTCCGGGTCGGCCGGGTTTCGCTGCGCCTCGATCGAGCGCATCATCCGGGTTTCGATCGGACCGGGGCAGATGGCGTTCACGCGAATGCCGTGCCGCGCCGTGTCGGCGGCCGCAACCTTGGTGATGCCCAACACGGCGTGCTTGGAGGCGACATAGCCCGGCATGCCGGGGCCGCCCACCAGGGCGGCGATCGACGCGGTGTTGACCACCGTGCCGCTGCCCTGGGCGATCATCACCGGCAACACATGGCGCAACCCCAGGAACACCCCCTTGAGGTTCACCGCGATCACCTGGTCGAAAATGGCCTCGTCATACTCCTGGATGGGCAACACCGCGCCCTCGATCCCGGCATTGTTGAAGAAGCAGTCGATCCGGCCATAGGCGTCCAGCGCCGCCTGGACATAGGCCTGCACCTGCGCCGACTGGGTGACATCGGCGCGCACGAAAATCGCCTCGCCGCCGGCGGCGCGCACCTGCTCGGCGGCGGCCTGGCCGATTGCGGGGTCGTGATCCACCACCACCACCTTCGCCCCGCCGCGGGCAAAGGCGAGGCAGGTGGCGAGCCCGATGCCGCCGCCGCCGCCGGTAACCAGTGCCACCTTGCCGGTGAAGTCCATGGCGGTTCCCCTTGATCCCGTGTGCGCCGATTGCGCCACGCAAGCGCGTGCTTGGCAACCCGGCCATTGCATGGCGCGCCAGCCCGGGTCTAGCCTCCAATCACCGCCGGGGGCATCGGAAAATCGAGCTCAGGCCACGCCCGACCGGCACACCAAACGGGGAGATAAGCCATGCGTCGTCGCGCCCTCTTGCAAGCCGCCACAGCCGCCGCCGTGCTGCCGATGCCCGCCATCGGCCAGGTCAGCCGCGCCAACACCCTGCGCCTGGTGCCGCACGCCAACCTCACCGTGCTCGACCCGGTGTTCACCACCGCCGGCATCACCAACCAGCACGGCTACCTGGTGTTCGATTTCCTCTACGCGATGGACAGCAAGCAGCAGATCCAGCCGCAGATGGCCGAGGGCCACACCGTCGAGGACGACGGCCGCACCTGGACCATCAAGCTGCGGCCCGGGCTGATATTCCACGACGGCACGCCGGTCCGCGCGGCCGACTGCAAGGCCAGCATCGCGCGCTGGACCGTGCGCGACCCGTTCGGCCAGCTGGTGGGCCGTGCGCTCGACACCATCGAAACACCCGACGACCGGACCATCCGCCTCAAGCTCAAGCGGCCCTTCCCGCGCCTGCTGAACGCCCTTGGGAAGGCGGTGACGCCCCCCTTCATCATGCCGGAACGCATCGCCAAGACCGATGCGGCGACCCAGGTCACCGAAATGGTCGGTTCCGGCCCCTATCGCTTCCTCAAGGACGAGTTCGTCGCCGGCGCCCGCGTGGCCTATTCCCGCTTCGATGGCTACGTGCCGCGCGCTGGCGCGCCCGACTGGCTGGCCGGCGGCCGCAAGGGCTGGTTCGAGCGCATCGAGTGGCACATCATCCCCGACCCCGCCACCGCCAACGCCGCCCTGCGCGCCGGCGAAGTCGACTGGTGGGAATGGGGCCTGCCCGACCTGCTGCCGCAACTGGCGCGCGACCCCAACATCCGGGTGCAGGTGACCGACAAGCTCGGCCTCTACTCGATCCTGCGCTTCAACATGCACGTGCCGCCGTTCAACAACGCCAAGCTGCGCCGCGCCATCGTCGAGGCGGTGGACCAGAACGAGTTCATGCTGCCGATCAGCGGCAATGACCCGCAGGGCTATCGCACCTGCTACGCCAT
>JBBQOT010000252.1:0-5158 GCA_038331165.1 Acetobacterales bacterium | reverse complement strand
GCCGCCGGGCTGCCGTTTCCATCCGCGCTGCCCCGTGGTGCAGGAGGCATGCCGGTCGACCGAGCAGGCGGCGCGCAGCCTGGGTGGGCGGACGGTGGAGTGCATGCTGGCGGAAATCGCCTGAGGCCCCAGTTATGGGGTCGATCGGACAGACCAAGCAGGAGTTTTTCATGCGTTACATCGCCATTGCAGCCCTTGTGGCTGCCTTCGCCATGCCGGCACATGCCGCAGATGCCGAGGCTGGTGCGCGGGTGTTCCGCACCCAGTGCGGCGCTTGCCACGTGGTTGAGGCGGGCAAGAACCGGGTCGGGCCGAGCCTGTTCGCAATCGTCGGGCGGATGTCGGGCCAGGTTGAGGGGTTCCGTTATTCAGCGGCCAACAAGGATGCCAAGCTGGTCTGGACGCCTGAGGTATTGGAGACTTACCTGACCAACCCGAAGGCGGTTGTGCCAGGCACGACGATGGCGTTTGTCGGCATCAGGAACGCGACGCAGCGGGCGGACCTGATCGCCTATCTAGAGACGGTGAAATAGGACGCGACGATGGCCTACCGGCTGTTCATCGGCAATCGCAACTATTCCTCGTGGTCGCTGCGGCCGTGGGTGTTGATGCGTACGCTGGGAATAGCATTTGACGAGGAAATGCGGTTCTTCGGCACGGGGTCGAATTACGACGCGAACCGCAGCTTCTCACCGAGTGGGCGGGTGCCGTGCCTGCATGACGGGCCGGCGGTGGTGTGGGAGTCGCTGGCGATCGTGGAGTATCTGGCCGAGCGGCACGCGGGGGTGTGGCCGGCGGATGCTGCAGCGCGGACCTGGGCGCGCTGCGTGGCGGCGGAAATGCATGGCGGTTTCGCGGCGTTGCGCAACATCTGCGCGATGAGTTGCGGGCTGCGGGTGCGGCTGCACGTGGAGCCGCCGGCACTGGCGCAGGATGTCGCACGGATTGACGAAGTGTGGAGCGAGGGGCTGCGGTGTTTTGGCGGGCCATTTTTGGCGGGCGCTGCATTCACGGCAGCGGATGCGTTCTTCGCGCCGGTGGTGTTCCGGGTGCGCAGCTACGGGTTGCGGCTGAGCGCGCCGGCGACGGCGTATGTCGAGCGGATGCTGGCGGTGCCGGCGATGCGGGAATGGTTCGACGCCGCCGTGGCCGAGACGCAGCGCGAGGCGGGGCACGAGGCGGAGGTGCGCGCGGTGGGCACGATCACCGAGGATCTGCGGGCGATAGCTCCCGGCGCATGACCAGGGCGTCGTCGCCGTCGGCGTAGTAGCGGCGGCGGCGACCACGTTCTTCGAAACCGGCGGCGGCATACAGGGCGCGGGCGGCGGCGTTGTGCAGTGCGACCTCCAGGAACAGTGCGGCGGCACCTTGGGTGGCGGCGATGATGGCGGCGCGGTCGAGCAGGGCGCGGCCAAGGCCCTGGCGGCGGCAGTCGGGCAACACGGCCAGGGTGAGGATTTCGGCCTCGTCGGCGGCGACGCGGGCCATGATCATGCCGCCGCGCGGGTGGAACAGGGCGAACACGCCGGGAAGTTGCAGTTGCAACGCCATCGCGTCGGCGCTCCAGCGCGCGCCGGGCGGAAAGGCGGCGTGGTGAATGGCGCCAAGTGCGGCGGCGTGGGCGGGGCCTGCGCGCTCGATTTCGGCGTGGCGGATCACGGTTGCGGCGCGGGGCGCAGGCCGCCGGCGGGAAGCTTGGCCTCCGGCGGGTCGATGTACAGCGGCTGGGCGGCGAGTGGCGGCAGGGCACCGGCCAGGCGGCGGGCGGCGACGCGGGCGACGGCGACGGCGTCGGGCAGATGGGCGTTTGTGAGCATCACGTTGTCGCCGCGCGCGGCCAGCCGGGCTGCGACCTGGTTGGCGGCGTCGCCGGCCAGGGCGACCGGGCCACTGGGCCGCGGCAAGGCGGCCAGTGATTCCGCTGCCACGGCGCCGTCGCGATCAAGAAAGACGCGGCCGCGGCGGCTGTCGATGGCAACCCACAAGGTGCGGCCGGGCGGCAGGGTGAGGGTTTCGGCCATGGCCTCGGCCACGCGCACGGCGATCACCGGGCGGCCGGCGGCCAGCGCGATGCCGTGGGCCAGGGCCAGGGCGGCGCGCAGGCCGGCGAAGCTGCCGGGGCCGACGGTGACGGCGATGGCATCGAGTGACGGGGCGGCAAGGCCGGATCGGGCGAGCACACGGGCGACCATTGGAGCCAGCAAAGCGGGCTGGCCGCGGGGGGCGGGGGCGGCTTCATGGGCGAGGACGGCGCCGTCTGCCAGCACGGCCGCCGAGCAGCGGGCCAGTGCGGCGTCGAGTGCGAGGATGCGCATGAACCCAGCCTACCGCCGCCGCCGGCCACTCGCCAGGGTGGCATCGTCACGGTTGCGTCGGCGCCGGGGAATCTGCCATGCATGGCGCATGGATCAGGCGGTCTCTGAAATGGTCGCGCTGCCGGGCGGCGCGGCGCGGGTGCACTGGCGCCGCAGCGCGCGGGCCCGGCGCGTGAGCCTTCGCATCGACCCGCGCGATGGGGCGGTGGTGGTGACGCTGCCGCCGCGCATCGGCAGGCCAGCCGGGGTGGCGCTGTTGTTGGACCATGCGGACTGGGTGACGCGGCGGCTGGCTGCCCTGCCCGGTGCGATCGCCTTCGAGGATGGGGCCGGCGTTGCGGTGGAGGGGGTGGAGCACCGCATCCGCCATGTGCCGACGCGGCGTGGCACGGTGTGGCTGGAGGACGGCGAGATCCTCGTGGCGGGCGATCTGGCGTTCCTGCCGCGCCGGGTGGGCGACTTCCTGCGGGCGGAGGCGCGGCGGCGGCTGGCGGTGCTGGTGGCGGAAAAGGCGGCGCTGTCGCAACTGCGGCCCAGCCGGGTGACGGTGAAGGACACGCGCACGCGCTGGGGCAGTTGCGCGTCGAGCCGGGCGCTGGCGTTTTCGTGGCGGCTGGTGATGGCGCCGCGCTTCGTGCAGGACTACGTGGTGGCGCACGAGGTGGCGCATCTGCGGCACATGAACCATGGGCCGCGGTTTTGGGCCCTGGTCGATACGCTGACGCCGCACACCCAGACCGCGATGAGATGGCTGCGCGATGAGGGGCCGCGGTTGATGCGGGTTGGGCCCTGAGGCCAAGCGGCCCAATTTTCGCTCAGTAAGGGAAGGCCAGGGCTTTGCCCTGGACCCACCAAAGGCCGACGGCCTTTGGAAACCCATTTATTATCATATATTTAAGGTCCAGGGGCTTGGCCCCTGGTGGGTCCAGGGCAAAGCCCTGGCCTTGTCTATCAATTGCCTGTTCTTCGCGGCCCCTGTTACTACGCGGGGTCGGTGATCAATGCAGCGATATCGGCCGGGCTGTGCCAACCGGAGTCATAGGGCTCCAGCGCGCCGCGGGCGACGGCTTGTTCGACGTGATCGAGGAAATGCGGCACGTCGGCCACCAGGTCGGGCGGCAGGTGGAACAGGTTGAAGCGCCACCAGGCGATGGCGCGCAGGCGGGCAACGGTGGAGGCGTCGAACCGGGTGCGGGTGATTTGGGCCGGGCTGCCTTCCACCACGGCATAGGGCGGCACGTCGTCCAGCACCATGGCGCGCGGCGCCACCACCGCGCCGTCGCCGATGGTGATCCCGGGGCGCAGGAAGGCGCCCTGGCCGATCCAGACATCGTGGCCGATTATGGTGGCACGGCGCAGCAGCGGAAAATCATGCGCGGGGGCGTGGGTGTCGTGGCCCATCAGGCTGGCCCAACCGTGCGGGTTGCGCACATGGCCGAGCGGCGAGGTGGTGGCCCAGGCCTCGGGCGGTGCGTCGTGGCCGGTCTGCACATCGGGACCGATGGTGCAGTAGCGGCCGATGGCAACGTAGCGCAGCCGGCCGCCTTCGATGGTGCTGAAGGCGCCGATGCGCAGCGGCAGGGCGGTGTCGATGGCCGCGGTCACCCGCACCGGTGCCTCGACGGCGAACTCGGCGGTGAAGACCACCGGTCGGTCGAACGGCAGGGCGATGCCGAAGCGGGCCAGCCGCGCCGGTGAAGCTGGATCGAAGGCAATGCGCATGCCATCCTCGTTCGCACCCGCTTGGCGAGGTGCCGCAGGTTCGGCGCAGGATAGAGCCGTGCGGCGTTCGGTGGGAATCGCCGTGTCGCCGACCGCGCCAAAGACACCGTGCAGGAGATCGGGATGGACAAGGCACGCGCAGTGCTGGAGGCGATCGGGCAGTTGGAGGACGGCGAGATCGCGGTCGCCGATGCGGCGCTGCAACTGGCGCGCATCGACCTGCCGGGAACTGATATCGACGCGGCGCGCGGCCACCTTTCGGCGCTGGCGCGCGAGGCGGTGGCGGCGGCAAAGGTGGTCGGCGTGGACGACCTGGTCGGCCAGGCGGTGGCGCTGGCGCGGCTGATGGGCGAGGTGCACGGCTACACCGGCGACACGCGGCAGTACGACGACCTGGCCAACGCGAACCTGGTGCGGGTGATCGAGCGGCGGCGCGGCCTGCCGGTGGCGCTGGGCGTGCTGTGGCTGCATGCGGCGCGGGCGGCCGGCTGGGGCTGCCATGGCGTCGATTTCCCCGGGCACTTCATGGTGGCGCTGGCCCATCGCGACACGCAATTGGTGCTGGACGTGTTCAACGGCGGCACGCTGATGGATGCGCGCGCGCTGCGTGGCCTGATCAAGCGCGTGGAAGGGCCGGAAGCGGAGCTGCGGCCGGGCCTGCTGCGGCCGATGAGCACGCGCGCGGTGCTGCTGCGGCTGCAGAACAACATCAAGCTGCGCCGGCTGCAGGCCGACGACATGGCCGGCGCGCTGGCCTGCACCGAGGATATGCTGCGCATCGCGCCGGACGAGGCGAGCCAGTGGCGCGATGCGGCCGCGATGCACCGGCGGCTGGGCCGGTTGGGCGACGCGCTGCGCTGCGGCGACGCTTTCCTGCGGCTGGTGCCCGATGGCGATGCGGCGAGACGGATGCGCGCGGCGATGGCGGAGGTGCGGGCGCGGTTGAACTGAGGGCCGCGCCGCGGCGTCAGCGCGCCGGGACTTGGGGCAGGAAGCGTTCGGTGGTCTGGCAGATCACCCAATCCGGGCGGTGGGCGCGGATGTAGTCGTCGTCCATCTCGGCGGTCCAGCAGAAGTGGAACTCGCTGAAGGCGCGGGCGCACCACCAGCTGAGTGCGCGG
>JBBQOT010000251.1:0-5178 GCA_038331165.1 Acetobacterales bacterium | reverse complement strand
GGCGATGGCGATGAGGGTGATGCCCAGGGCCAGGGCTCGGTCGAGGGCCAGGGCGGTGGGGGCGGAGATTGCCACCACGGTGGTGGCGCCGAAGGCTGCGGCTTTTTCCACCATTTCGAACGAGCAGCGGCTGGTGAGCAGGACGAAGCCGGTGCGCGGGTTGTGGTTGGCCCGCAGGCAGGCGCCGATGAGCTTGTCGAGCGCGTTGTGGCGGCCGACGTCTTCGCGCACCAGCAGCAGGGTGCCGGCGGGGGTGCACCAGGCGGCGGCGTGGACGGCGCGGGTGGCGCGGTGCAGGGGCTGGGCGTCTTCGAGGGCGTGCAGGGCGCGGCCGATGGCGGCGGGTGGGATGGCGGGACCGGGGGAAACGGGTCGGGCTTCGGGCAGTTGGTCGAGGCTTTCGATGCCGCAGATGCCGCAGCCGGTGCGGCCGGCGAGGGTGCGGCGGCGGGCCATGTGGCGGTGAAGGGCGGCGGGCCGCAGGTTCACGTCCACCACGATGCCGCGCGGCACTGGGGTGATGGCGATGCCGCGGATGTCGGCGGCGGTGGCGATGACGCCTTCGGTGAGGCTGAAACCGAGGGCGAAGTCTTCCAGGTCGGCGGGGGTGGCCATCATGACGGCGTGCGGCAGGGTGGCGTAGACGATGTTGACCGGCACTTCCTCGGCCAGGGCGGTGAGCTGGTGTGCGCCCGGGGTGCCGTCGTAGTGCAGCACCTCGCCATTGATGGGGCGCGTAGCATGCATGAAGCTACTCGGCCGCCGGGGAGATGCGGCGCAGCGTGCCGGCTTCGGCTTCGTGCGTCATCTGCCATTTCGACATGGCATTGGTGCGGCGGACCTGGACGGCGGTGACCTTGTATTCCGGGCAGTTGGTGGCCCAGTCGGAGAAGTCGGTGGTGATGACGTTGGCGCCGGTACGGGCGTGGTGGAAGGTGGTGTAGACGACACCGGGTTGCATCCGTTCGGAGAGCACGGCGTGCAGCGCGATTTCGCCCGAGCGGCTGGCCAGGGCGACGAGGTCGCCGGAGACGATGCCGCGGCTTTCGGCGTCGAAGGGGTGGATTTCCAGCACGTCCTCGTTGTGCCAGGCGTGGTTTTCGGTGCGGCGGGTTTGCTGGCCGACATTGTACTGCGACAGGATGCGCCCGGTGGTGAGGATCAGCGGGAAGCGGGGGCCGGTGCGTTCCTCGGTGGGGACGAACTCGGTGATCATGAATTTTCCCGATCCGCGCACGAACTGGTCGACGTGCATGATCGGCGTGCCGGCGGGGGCGGCGTCGTTGCATGGCCATTGGATCGAGCCGTGCTGTTCGAGTTTTTCGTAGCTGACGCCGGCAAAGCTTGGAGTAAGGCGGGCGATCTCGGCCATGATCTCGCTTGGGTGGGTGTAGTGCATGGGGAAGCCGAGGGCGGTGGCGAGTGCGGCGGTAACCTGCCATTCCGACATGCCGGCCAGCGGTTCCATGACTTTGCGCACGCGGTTGATGCGGCGTTCGGCGTTGGTGAAGGTGCCGTCCTTTTCGAGGAACGAGGCGCCGGGCAGGAAGACGTGGGCGTATTGCGCGGTTTCGTTGAGGAAGAGGTCCTGGACGACGACGCATTCCATGGCGCGCAGGGCGGCGGTGACGTGCTGGATGTTGGGGTCGGACTGGGCGATGTCTTCGCCCTGGATGTAGAGGCCCTTGAAGTTTCCTTCGAGCGCCTCGTCGAGCATGTTGGGGATGCGCAGGCCGGGCTCGGCGTCGAGCGGTCGGCCCCAGGTGGCTTCGAACATGTCGCGGGTGGCGTCGTCGGAGACGTGGCGGTAGCCGGGGAATTCGTGCGGGAAGCTGCCCATGTCGCAGGCGCCCTGGACGTTGTTCTGGCCGCGCAGGGGATTCACGCCGACGCCGTCGCGGCCGATATTGCCGGTGGCCATGGCGAGGTTGGCCATGCCCATCACCATGGTGGAGCCCTGGCTGTGTTCGGTGACGCCGAGGCCGTAGTAGATCGCGCCGTTCTTGCCGGGGGTGGCGTAGAGGCGGGCGGCGGCGCGGAGTTCGGCTGCGGGCACGCCGGTGAAGTGTTCGGTGGCTTCGGGGGAGTTTTCGGCGCCGGCGATGAAGCGGGCCCAGAATTCGAAATCGGCGAGGTCGCAGCGTTCGCGCACGAAATCCTCGTCGACCAGGCCTTCGGTGACCACGACATGGGCGAGCGCATTGACCAGGGCGACGTTGGTGCCGGGCAGAAGTTGCAGGTGGTGGCTGGCGGCGATGTGCGGGGTACGCACAAGGTCGATGCGGCGGGGGTCGGCGACGATGAGTTTGGCACCCTGGCGCAGCCGGCGCTTCATGCGCGATGCGAAGACCGGGTGGCCGTCGGTTGGGTTGGCGCCGATCAGCAGGATGATATCGGCCTTTGCCACCGACTTGAAATCCTGGGTGCCGGCGGAGGTGCCGAAGGCGGTTTTGAGACCGTAGCCGGTTGGGGCGTGGCAGACGCGGGCGCAGGTGTCGATGTTGTTGTTGGCCAGGGCGCCGCGCACCAGTTTCTGCACCAGGAAGACTTCCTCGTTGGTGCAGCGCGAGGAGCTGATGGCGCCGACGGCGTCGCGGCCATGGCTGGCTTGGAGGCGTTTGAACTCGGATGCCGCGTGGGCGATGGCCTCGTGCCACGACACTTCCCGCCAGGGGTCGGTGATGGCGGCGCGGATCATCGGGCGGGTGATGCGGTCGCGGTGGGTGGCGTAGCCCCAGGCGAAGCGGCCCTTGACGCAGGAATGGCCCTCGTTGGCGCCGCCCTGTTTGTAGGGGACCATGCGGACCACGCGGTCGCCTTGCAACTCGGCCTTGAAGGAGCAGCCGACGCCGCAATAGGCGCATGTGGTGACGACGGATTTTTCCGGCTGGCCGAGGGCGATGACGGATTTTTCGATCAGCGTGGCGGTTGGGCAGGCCTGCACGCAGGCGCCGCAGGAGACGCATTCGCTGCCGAGGAAATCAGTCGGGCCGGGGGCGACGCGGCTGTCGAAACCGCGGCCGGTGATGGTGAGCGCGAAGGTGCCTTGCACTTCCTCGCAGGCGCGCACACAGCGGTTGCAGACGATGCATTTGGCTGGGTCGAAGGTGAAGTAGGGGTTGGACTCGTCTTTTGCGTCAGCGAAATGGTTGGCGCCGGTGTAGCCGTAGCGGACATCGCGCAGGCCGACGGCGCCGGCCATGTCTTGCAGCTCGCAATCGCCGTTGGCGGAGCAGGTGAGGCAATCCAGCGGGTGGTCGGAGATGTAGAGTTCCATCACGCCTTTGCGCAGCTTGGCCAGGCGGTCGGTGTGGGTGGTGACGACCATGCCGGGCTCGGCTTGCGTGGTGCAGGAGGCGGGGGTGCCGCGACGGCCTTCGATTTCGACCAGGCAGAGGCGGCAGGAGCCGAATGGTTCGAGGCTGTCGGTGGCGCAGAGTTTGGGGATTTTGGTGCCCAGCTGCATGGCGGCGGCCATGACCGAGGTGCCGGCGGGCACGGTGACGGCGTGGCCGTCGATGCGCAGGGTGACCTGTGTGTTGGACAGGCGGGGGGGCGTGCCGTGGTCGGTTTCCTGGATCAGGGGCATGGGGGGCTCCTTATACCGCAACAACTGGGGCTGGCGCTGGGGCTGGGCGGTGGAAATCCTCGGGGAAGTGGCGGAGCGCGCTGAGCACCGGCAGGGGGGTGAGGCCGCCCATGGCGCAGAGCGAGGCGTCGGTCATGAGCGTGGTGAGATCTTCTAGCACGGCGAGGTTCTTGGCGCGGTCGGTATCGGCGATGATGCGGTCGATCGTTTCCACGCCACGGACGGCGCCGATGCGGCAGGGGGTGCATTTGCCGCAGCTTTCCTGGGCACAGAAGGCGAAGGCGAAGCGGGCCTGGCGGGCCATGTCGACGGTGTCGTCGAACACCACGATGCCGCCATGGCCGAGCATGCCGCCGATGGCGGCCAGGGCTTCGTAGTCGAGCTTGGTGTCGAGCAGGGATGCGGGGAGGTAGGCCCCGAGTGGGCCGCCGATCTGCACGGCACGGATTGGCCGGCCGGTGCGGGTGCCGCCGCCGATCTCCTCGACCACGTCGCGCACCGAGATGCCGAAGGGCAGTTCGAACAGGCCGCCGCGGCGCACATTGCCGGCCAGTTGGACGGCCAGCGTGCCGCGCGACCGGCCGGTGCCGTGGGCGGCATGGGCGTCGGCGCCGTGTGCGAGGATGGATGGCACGGCGGCGAGCGAGAGCACGTTGTTCACCACGGTGGGCTGGCCGAACAGGCCGGACAGGGCGGGCAAGGGTGGCTTGGCGCGGACGACACCGCGGCGGCCCTCCAGGCTTTCGAGCAGGGCGGTTTCCTCGCCGCAGATGTAGGCGCCGGCGCCGATGCGCAGGGTGATGTCGAAATTGGGGCCGAGGACGGCACCGGCGCGGGCGATTTCCAGGGCGCGGGCGAGGATTTGCGCGGCGTGGGGGTATTCTGAGCGCAGGTAGATGAAGCCCTTGGTGGCGCCGACGGCAAGGGCGGTGATCGCCATGCCCTCGATCAGGGTGAAGGGGTCGCCCTCGATGAGCATGCGGTCGGCGAAGGTGCCGCTGTCGCCTTCGTCGGCGTTGCAGACGATGTACTTTTGGGTCGCGGGAGCGTTCGCCACGGTTTGCCATTTGATGCCGGTGGGGAAGCCGGCGCCGCCGCGGCCGCGCAGGCCGGAGGCGGTGACGCGGGCGAGGATGTCGGCCGGTGGCAGGGCGCGAGCGGCGGCGAGGCCGGCGAGGCCGCCATGGGCGCGGAAGTCGTCGAGCGAGAGCGGGTCGATGACGCCGACGCGGGCGAAGGTGAGGCGGGTCTGGAGGACGAGGCTGGCCTAAGAATGAAGTCGCAAAGGTTGACGCGGCGTCGCCGCCGACGAAGTCTTCAAAAACAAAGGCCAAGAAGGGCAACACCGCCGCGAAGAAGGGCGGCACTAATTCAGGCGGCAAATCGCGGCCACGGGAGCGAACGGGCAGTGGCGTAACAGCGGGTCCCGCGCCGGCAACCCGATCGCGGGTAGGCTCTGCCAAGCAGAAACGTGCGCGGACCGCAGCCAAGCATGCCCGGAAAAAAGAGGCCGGCCTTGAAGGTCGCCGCATTGGAAAGGCGTCGGCTAGCGGCAAGCGCGTTCAGGCCCGTCGCGATTCGAAACAGTA
>JBBQOT010000250.1:0-5185 GCA_038331165.1 Acetobacterales bacterium | reverse complement strand
CTCAAGGCCCTCTGACGGCTGGCCGGGCGGCGGGCAGGAACTCCGCCGCCCGGCCCTGTTCTTCCTCTGTCCAATGAAAAAGGCCCCGGGGGTACCCCCGGGGCCTTTGGCGTCGCAGCGATCGGTGACGATCAGTTGTTGTTGGAGCGCACGCCGATCAGTTGCAGCAGCAGCATGAACAGGTTGATGAAGTTCAGCAGCAGCGACAGGCTGTCGAACACGCTGCGCTTGGCCGCCTCGTCGGAGCCGTAGGCGTAGGCATACTGCACGTAATCGCTCTTAATGCGCTGGGTGTCATAGGCGGTCAGGCCGACGAAGATGAACACGCCGATCACCGAGATGGCGAAGGCCAGGGCCGAACTGCCGACGAACATGTTCACCAGGCCGGCGATGATGATGCCGATCAGGCCCATGATCAGGAATCCGCCCAGCTTGGTCAGGTCGGCGCGCGTCGTGTAGCCGTAAATGCTCATCGCTGCGAAGGTGCCGGCGGTGACGAAGAACACCTGGGTCACGCTCTGGCCGGTGTAGATCTTGAAGATGTTGGTGATGCTGGCGCCCATGACCACGCAGAACGCCCAGAAAAGCGCCTGAACGGCGGATCGCGACAGCTTGTTCACACCGAAGGTCAGTACCAGCACGAAGGCCAGCGGCGCGAACATGGCGATGAAGCCGAGGATCGTCGGCTGGGTCACCAGGCCCTGCCCGGGCACGCGGACGGAGGTGTAGAACATTGCGTACAGCGCAGGCGTGCTGGAGATCGCATAGGCAACGATGCCGGTGAGCGCCAGGCCAGAGGACATCCAGTTGTAGACCCGCAGCATGTATGAGCGCAGCCCGGCATCCAGCAACGCCGCGGAGTCTGCCGCACGGGTGGCACCCGGGTAGGCGCGATAGTCGGGACTGAGAGCCATCTGAGTTGCTTCCCTGCTTAGGCGAGATGCCTGTCTATCCCCCATTTTGGTGAGAAGGCCGCGGCGTTCAAGCGAATTCGTCGTAATGTTTGATGGCGGGGGGAGAAGGCAGGCTGCGCTGCCCCCCGATCCCATTGCAGCGCGCCTTCGCGCGATGGGCCAAGCCCCTGGACCTTAAACATATGGTTTCCAAAGGCCGTCGGCCTTTTGTGGGTCCCTGCGGTGCGGCTGCGCGCCGCGGGGGCAAAGCCCTGGCCTTGCCTTTCTACTTCGGTCATTCACGAAGACGCTTGGCATTACTCGTTGCGCAACAGCGGCGCCGCGCGGGCGCGCAGGGCGGTTTCGGTGCCGGCAAAGCCAACCAGCAGCATCATGGCGATGCAGGCGCCAACCGTGGCCGCCAGCGTGCCCGGCAGGAATGCCCAGTCTGCCTGCATCATGAAGCGCACCACGCCCCAGCTTGCCGCCGTGCCGACGGCCGCCGCCAGCACGCCCGCAACCAGGCCCAGAATGCCGAACTCCACCAGCCAGGCCGCGCGGATTTGCCCGCGCGTGGCCCCCAGCGTCTTGAGGATCACCGCCTCACGGATGCGCTGGCGCTGCCCGGCGGCCACCGCACCGGCCAACACCAGCGCGCCGCTGATCAGGGTGAGCGAGCCGGTGGCCGCCAAGGCTGCGGCGATGCGCGACAGCAGCTCGGCCAAGGTGCGCAGAACGTCTTCCACGCGGATGCCGGAAACGTTGGGCAGCGCATCGGTCACCGCCCGCAGCACCCGGGTGTGCACCGCCGAGTCGGCCCGCACGGTCGCGATATGGGCGTGCGGCGCGCGCTCCAGCGGGCTCGGGCTGGCGATCAGGGTGAAGTTGATCCCCATGGTGCGCCAGGCGATGTCGCGCAGATTGGCGACGGTGAGGTCGAGGTCGCGCCCCAGCACGTTCACCCGGATGGTGTCGCCCAGCTTCACTCCCCACCCGGCGGCCAGCTTGGCGTCGAACGACACCAGCGGCGGGCCGCGATAATCCGCCGCCCACCACGCCCCCGCCGACAGCCGCGTGCCCTCCGGTGCTGCACCGGCATAGGTCAGGCCGCGATCGCCGCGCAGCGCCCAGGCGGTGTCGGGCGTCGCCGCCACCCGGTCGGCCGGCACGCCGCCCACCGCCACGATACGCGCGCGCAGGCTGGGCACATGGCGCACCTCGCCCACGCCGGCAATCCCGGCCAGCACCGACTGGAACTGCGCCAACTGGTCGTTCTGGATGTCGATGAAGAAGAAACTCGGCGCGCGCTCGGGCAATTGCTCGGCCACCTGCTGGCGCACATTGCCCTGGATGAGCACCACGGCGGCCAGCGTCGACAGGCCGAGCCCGACCGACACCAGCATCAGCGGCGTCGATGATCCCGGCCGGTGCAGGTTCGACAGCCCCAGCTGTGCCCAACTGCGCCCCAAGGTCGGCAGCACCCGCGCCGCGGCCATCAGCGCCCAGCCGCCGAGGCGGAACAGCAGCAGCGTGCCGGCGGCCGAGCCGCAGAACCATAGCGCGAACAGGCGGTCCTCGCTGGTCGCTACCACCAGCCCGATCAGCGCGGCGGCCAGTGCCGCGTTGGCGGCGATCAGCCAGGTTGGCGGTCGCACCCGGCCCGGCGCCATCGCGTCGCGGAACAGGGCCGCGCCGGGAATGCGCATGGCGCGTCCCAGCGGCCACAGCGCAAAGGTTGCCGCCGTCAGCAGCCCGAAAAGCCCGGCCAACCCCAGCGGGCGCGCAAAGAACCCCAGCACCGGCGCCACCGGCAGCACATCGGCCAGCAGCAGGGTGGCCAGCACCGGCAGCGCCGCGCCGACGGCCAGCCCGATCAGCACGCCCAGCAGCGCCAGCGCCATCACCTGTATCAACACAATGCTGAACACCATGGCCTGCGACGCGCCCAGGCAGCGCAGCGTGGCGATGCCGCGCGCCCGCGCCGCCAGCCAGGCGCGCACCCCGTTGGCCACCCCGATGCCGCCGACCAGCAAGGCCGTCAGCCCCACCAGGGTCATGAACAGGCTGGTGCGCTCGATGAACTGGCTCACCTGCGGTGCCGCGTCGCTGGCCACGCGAATGCGCCAGCCGGAATTGGGGAAGGCGGACCGCAGCGCGCGCACCTCGGCCGCCACATCCGCCCCCGGCGGCAGGTCGGCGCGCAGATGGTGCTCCACGATCGCCCCCGGCTGCAGCAACCCGGCGGCCGCCAGCGCCGGCAGGGTGATCAGCGCGCGCGGCCCGAACAGCGACGGGCTGGCCACCCGGTCCGGCTCCATCGCCACGCTGGCGCGCAGGTCCAGGGTGGCGTTGCCCAGCCGCACCACCGCCCCGGGAGCGATGCCCAGCCGCGCCAGCACGCTCGGCTCCACGGCAATGCCGAAGCGGCCGCCGCGCGCGTCGAGCGCCGCCGGCGTGGTCTGCGCCGGGTCGAAGCCGGCCTCGCCGATCAACGGCCATGCGCCGTCAACCGCCTTCAGCTCGACCAGCATGCGCTCGCCCGAAGGGGCCACCAGCATCGAGCGCAAGGTGGTGATGTCGGACAGCTTTCCGCCGCGGCTGGTCAGCCACGCGCGCAACGTATCCGGCAAGGGCTGGGCGCCGCCGAGCACGTCGATGTCGCCGCCGAGGATGCGCGCGCCGTCCTGCGCCAGGCCGCGGGTGATGCCGTCGCGCAGCGAGCCGATGGCCGCGATCGCCGCCACACCCAGGGCCAGGCAGGCGAGCACGATGCGCAGGCCGGCGATGCCGCCGCGTAGCTCGCGCCGGGCGATGCGAAGGGCGATCAGCATGAAGGAAGCAGTTCTTTTTTGGAAAAAAGAACCAAAAAACTTTTATCCGTTAGGGGCGTAAAACCTAAACGGATGAAGTTTCTTTGCTTCTTTCTTTTCAAAGAAAGAAGACCTTCCTTGCTGCTCGTCATGCTCATCCAGCGATGCGCCCGTCAGCGATTCGAATGATCCGCCCGCAGCGCGCCGCCAGTGCCGGGTCGTGGGTGATCAGTAACAGCGTGGTGCCGTGCCGGGCCTGCAGGTCGAACAGCAGGTCCATCACCGCGGTGCCGGTGGCGCCGTCGAGGTTGCCGGTCGGCTCGTCGGCGAGCAGCAGGCGCGGGCGCGGTGCGAAGGCGCGGGCCAGCGCCACGCGCTGTTGCTCGCCGCCCGAAAGCTGGCCGGGCAGGTGGGTCAGCCGGTGACCGAGGCCGACGGCCACCAGGCTTTCCGCTGCGCGGGCCATCGCGTCGGCGGCGCCGGCCAGTTCCAGCGGGATGGCGACATTCTCCAGCGCCGTCATGCTGGCGATCAGGTGGAAGGCCTGGAACACGATGCCCACCTCGCGGCGGCGCAACCGCGCCAGGGCGTCTTCGTCGAGCCTGGTCAACTCGTGGCCATCCAGCCGCACGCTGCCCGAGGTTGCACCCTCCAGCCCCGCCAGCACCATCAGCAGGCTGGTCTTGCCAGAGCCGGAGGGGCCGACCATCCCCACCGCCTCGCCCGCGACGATGTCGAGGTCGACGCCGCGCAGGATGTTGACCGGCCCGGCAGCCGACGGCACCGTGAGGTGCAGGTCGCGCACCCGCACCAGCGGCACCATATCGGCGGCTTGGGACTCAGCGTGTTCGGTGCGGATGGAGGCGGATGACGTGACCATGACTGCACGATATGGGCCGGGTTGGACCCGGCGCAAAGCAGCGATTGCCCTGGCTTGCGGTGTTTTCATCCCAACCACCCCGGCAGTGGCAGCACCCTTGCGCCTGCTGGTGTTGGGCGACTCGCTGGCGCACCACGGACCGGTGCGCGCGCACCCGGCGGATCATCCGCAGATCTGGCCGGTGCTGGCCGCCGAGCAGCTGGGGTGGCGGTTGGAGCTGGTCGCGCGCATCGGCTGGACGTCGCGGGATGCCTGGTGGGCGCTGACCCAGGATCCGCGGGTGTGGTCGGCTGTGCCGCACGCGGGTGCGGCAGTGCTGGCCGTCGGGGGGATGGATAGCTTGCCGTCCCCGCTGCCCACCGCGCTACGCGAGGGCTTGCGGTACCTGCGTCCGCCGGCGCTGCGCCGGGTGGTCCGCCGTGCCTACCTGTCCGCACAACCGCGCCTGGCGCCGTTGGGCAGGCCTGTAGCGTTGCCACCGAAGCTGAGCGTGAACTACCTCGAGCAGTGTCGCGCGGCTCTGCAAGGTCTGCGCCCGGACCTCCCGGTGATCGGTACGCTGCCCTCGGTACACCAGAGTGCGGCCTACGCGTCCGTCCACA
>JBBQOT010000249.1:0-5186 GCA_038331165.1 Acetobacterales bacterium | reverse complement strand
GGCATGGCTGACGGACACCGGATAGGCCCGGCCCACGCTCTGCACGATCTCGGCGGCCAGCAGCGGCCCCAGCCGCGCCCCATCGGCCGTGGCGCTCATCGCCAGCAGCCGCAATTCCGGGCGCAACCCGCGTTGCCGGTCCAGGCAGAACGCCAGCGCCAGATCGGCATCCAGCGCCCGCTCATGCACCT
Organism: Acetobacterales bacterium; assembly: GCA_038331165.1. GTDB lineage: Bacteria > Pseudomonadota > Alphaproteobacteria > Acetobacterales > Acetobacteraceae > CAMDGX01. The sequence continues at coordinate 4,995 of JBBQOT010000249.1, read as the reverse complement.
CGTCCAGGATGACCAGCGCCACCCCCTCCAGCCCCGGGTCGGATTGCAGCCGCCGCACCAGCAGCCCCTCGGTCACCACCTCGATGCGGGTGGCCGCCGACACCGCGCTGTCCAGCCGCGTGCGATAGCCGACCGTCTGCCCCACCGGCTCGCCGAGCAGATACGACATGCGCGTTGCCGCCGCCCGCGCCGCCAGCCGCCGCGGCTCCAGCATCACGATTTTCCCCGGACCCAGCGACGGCGTGCCCAGCCACGCCGCATCCAGCAGCGACAGCGGCACCAGCGTGGTCTTGCCCGCCCCGGGCGGCGCGATCAGCACCGCGTTCGCGCCCTGGGCCAGCGCCGCGTGCAGGGCAGGCAGGCAGCCGGTAACGGGAAGGGCGGATGCCGAGTCGTCAGGGGGTTCGCATGTCACCACGGCGGCATAGCACCGCCACGCCGGCGGCGACACCGGCCCCCAGTTCATGCTATTCGCCCGCGCGGAGACCCGGATGATCCATCGCCTGTTCGTCGCCCTGTTGCTGCTCGCCATCGCCGCGCCCGGCGCGCGGGGCCTGGAGAGCAATGTGGCCGCCAGCCCGCGCGCCCAAGCCAGCCTGGTGTCCGACGTCGATGCCCACACCGCGGGCACCACCCTGCGCGTCGGGCTGCGCCTGCGCATGGCCCCCGGCTGGTACACCTATTGGCGCAATCCCGGCGACGCCGGTGCCGCGGCCGAGCTCGCCTTCAGCCTGCCCGCCGGCGTCACCGCCGGTCCGATCGTCTGGCCCACCCCGGCGCGCCACCCCACCGGCCCGGTGATGAGCTACGGCTACGAGGGCGAGGTGCTGCTGCCCGTCACCCTCACCGTGCCGCCCGGCTTCGCCGCCGCCGGCCTGCCGGTCCAGGTGCACGCCTCCTGGCTGGTCTGCGAGCGTATCTGCGTGCCCGAGGACGCCGACTTCACGCTGACCCTGCCCGCCGGCACGGCGTCCAACTCTACCGAGGCCCCGCTCTTCGCCGCCACCGACGCCGCCACTCCTCGCCCCGCCCCCTGGCCGGCCGCCGTCTCGCCCGAAGGCGTGCTGTCGCTGCGCATCCCGGGCCTGGACGCGTCCCAGGTGCGCGAGGCCTGGTTCGCCCCGCTGGCCTGGGGCCAGATCGAACACAGCGCACCACAGGATTTTTCCCCCGCCGCCGACGGTCTCACCCTGGCGCTGCGCCCCGGCGCAGAATTCCGCCACGCCGCCGGCCTGTCGGGCATCGTCGTCATCACCGACCACACCGGGCGCACCAGCGCCCTGGAACTGACGGCGACCCCCGGCCCCACCATCATCCCCGCCGCCATCCTGCCGTTGTGGCAGCTCGTGGTCTTCGCACTCGCCGCCGGGCTGATCCTCAACCTGATGCCCTGCGTGTTCCCGGTGCTGGCGATGAAGGCGATCGGCCTGGCCGCGCTGGCCGGCGGCGACCGACGCGCCGCCAGGGGCCAGGCCGCCGCCTATGCCGGCGGTGTCCTCGTCACCTTCCTCGCACTGGCCGCCCTGCTGGTCGGGTTGCGCGCCGCCGGTTCGGTGGTCGGCTGGGGCTTCCAGTTCCAGTCCCCGGTCTTCGTCGCCGCCACCGCCTGGCTGCTGTTCGCCATCGGGCTGAACATGTCGGGCCTGTTCGAGGTCGGCGGCGGTGCCGTCGCCGGCCTGGGCAGCCGGGCCGCTGCGCGCGGCGGCGCCACCGGAAGCTTCCTCACCGGCATGCTGGCCGTGGTCATCGCCACCCCCTGCACCGCACCGTTCATGGGGGCGGCCATCGCCGGTGCGCTCGCCGCCCCGCTGGCGGTCACCATAATCGGCTTCCTGGCCATGGGCGTCGGCTTCGCGCTGCCCTACGTCGCCTTCGCCGCCATCCCCGGCATCGCCCGCCGGCTGCCGCGCCCCGGCACCTGGATGGTGGTGCTGCGCCAGGTCCTCGCCTTCCCGATGTATGCCGCCGCCGTCTGGCTGCTGTGGGTGGTCACCCTGCAGGCCGGGCCGACCGGCATGCTGATCACCGCCGGTGGCGCGGTGTTGATCGGCTTCGCCCTGTGGGCCACTGGGCTTGCCCAACATCGTAGTGGCATCGGGCGCCGTCTGGCGGCCACCACCGCCATCGCCGCTGGGGTCGCGGCACTCGCCCTGTTGTCCACGCTAGCTGCCGCACCGCCGTCTTCCACGACCTCGGCCAGCGCCGCGCTGCCGGGCGAGCCCTTCACCCCCGCCCGCCTCGCCGCCCTGCGCAGCGCCGGCACCCCGGTCTTCGTCAACATGACCGCCGCCTGGTGCGTCACCTGCATCGTCAACGAACAGGTCGCCCTGGCCCAGCCGGCCATCCGGCAGGCTTTCATTGCGCACGGCATCACCTATCTGAAGGGTGACTGGACCCGCCGCGACCCGGCGATCTCCGACTACCTCCGTGCCCTCGGCCGCGACGGCGTGCCGCTCTACGTCTTCTACCCCGCCGCCGGCGCCCCCCCGGTGGTGTTGCCGCAAATCCTGACCGAACAGCGCCTGCTCAACGAATTCACCCGCGCCGGCATCTGACCGGCCACCCATCAGGGAGACCCGAAGTGACCATCCGCCGCCGCGCCCTCCTCGCCCTTCCCGCCGCCCTGGCCTTGCCGGGCCTCGCGCACGCCGCACCATCGGTCGGCGCCACGGCCCCCGCCCTGACCGGCACCGACAGCAACGGCGCCACGGTCAGCCTCGCCCAGTTCGCCGGCAAGCCCGTGGTCATTGAATGGACCAACGACGGCTGCCCCTATGTGCGCAAATGGTACAGCGGCGGGGCCATGCAGGAGCTTCAGCGCCAGGCCGCCGCCATGGGCGCGGTCTGGCTGTCCGTCATCTCCTCCCCACCCGGCGAACAGGGCCATGTCGAGGCTCCGCAGGCCAACGAGCTGACCCGCACCCGCAACGCCGCCCCCGCCCACGTGCTGCTCGACCCCGACCAGAAGATCGCCCGCCTCTACGCCGCCACAGTCACGCCGCACATGTTCATCGTCGATGCCCGCGGCACGCTGGTCTATGCCGGCGGCGCCGACAGCATCGCCTCCACCCGCGCTGACGACATCGCCCGCGCCACCCCCTATGTGCGCGAGGCGCTCACCGCCCTGGCCGCCGGCCGCCCGATCACCAACGCCGTCACCCGCCCCTATGGCTGCGTGGTGAAGTACCGCGGCCAGGTCTGACCGCATGCCGCTTGATGCCTCCGGCGGCGGCGGCGGCCGCCCGGCCAGCAACGTGCTGGGCGGTCGCCTCGAACCCTGCTCCTACACCCCGGTCACCGGCTTCTTCCGCAACGGCTGCTGCAACACCGGCCCCGAGGATGTCGGCAGCCACACCGTCTGTGCGGTGATGACGGAGGGCTTCCTCGCCTATAGCCGCGCCGCCGGCAACGACCTGTCCACCCCGCTGCCGCAACACGGCTTCCCCGGCCTCAAGCCCGGCGACCGCTGGTGCCTGTGCGCCCCGCGCTGGCAACAGGCGCTGGAAGCCGGCCACGCCCCCGGGGTAGTACTGCGCGCCACCGAACGCGGCGCGCTGGCCCACTGCAGCCTGGCCGACCTCACCGCCCACGCCATCGACAGCGAAACCTAGCCCCCCGCCAAACTGGCCCCCCTCTAAACTAGCCCCCCTCTAAACTAGCCCTGCGCCGGCCATGTCTCTATATCCCTGCGGGTCCAGCGCCACCTGACAGCGTGGCGGAGCGGCACGGCAACAGCGGCGGATGGCGGCCCAACGATGGAATTCCTCAAGAGCATCCTGAACGTCGTCCAGGATTTCTGGCGTCGCTGGCGCTTCCGCTACTACCTCGCCCTGGCCTATGTCTCGTACTGGCGCAGCCTGCTGCGCCGCCCCAACCAGGTGCTCAGCACCTGGACAAACGGCCGCCAGCTCGGCCGTCGCGTCGCGGTCTTCGTGCACTACGATTTCGACGGCAAGGTCCAGCCCTTCGTGCTGCCTTACCTCCAGGCGCTGCACGCGCTCGGCTTCGACACCGTCTTCGTCACCAACTCCGGCAAGCTCACCGCCGAGTCCAAGGCGCTGCTCCAGCCGCTCTGCGCCGCGGTGCTGATCCGCCGCAACATCGGTTATGATTTCGGCGCCATGCGCGATGGCCTCGACCATGTCGCCGCCCGGCCCGACACCACCGACATGCTGCTGGTGCTCAACGACAGCGTCTACGGCCCGCTCGCCGACATGGCCGACATGATCGCGCGCATCGACTTCACCCAGGCCGATGTCTGGGGCGCCACCGAGAGCTACCAGAACCGCTACCACCTGCAATCGTTCTTCATCGCCGTCGGTCCGGCCGCCCTGGCCAACAAGGCCTGGGCGAAGTTCTGGAAGTCGGTCCGCCCGGTGCGCAACAAGCTCTGGGTGATCCTGCACTACGAAATCGGCATGACCCGCGACCTGCTGAAACCCGGCCTGCGCTGCGCCGCCCTCTACCCGTACCGCGACCTGATCGCCCGGATCGATCCCTCCTCCCTGGTCCGCCACGACAAGGACGACCCGGACGACACCGACGCCTTCGTCATCAACCGCAAGACCCACCTCAAGCGGCTGCTCTACTCCGCCTCGCACCGCGTGCCGATGAACCCCACGGCCGAACTGTGGCGCCAGTTGATGGAGGTGCGCTTCCCGTTCATCAAGCGCGAACTGCTGCGCGACAACCCCGCCAGCGTGATCGACGTCGCCGACTGGCGCGATACCGTCCGCCAATACTACGCCATCGACCTGGCCCCGATCGAAGACGACCTGCAACGGGTGCTGCGCGACAAGACGCCCTAGCAATCGGCCGAATATTTGACCGATGAAGAAAGGCAAGGCCAGGGCGTCGCCCTGGACCCACCACAGGCCAAGCCCCTGGACCTTAAATATATGAAAATAAATGGGTTTCCAAAGGCCGTCGGCCTTTGGTGGGTCCAGGGCCAAGCCCAGGCCTTGCCTTTCCAAAGCGAACAAACACCAGGACAAA
>JBBQOT010000248.1:0-5192 GCA_038331165.1 Acetobacterales bacterium | reverse complement strand
ATGGCCCCCTTCCCCAAACAACACTCAAGTAAGGGGTTCCAAGGGCGACGGCCGTCGCGCGAAGGCGCGCTCCGGACTTGGTGGGGTCGAGGGGCGAAGCCCCCGCCTTGCTTATTCTGCCTCAGGCCCTTAGCCACTCGCTTCCTCCAACACCTGTGGCGTCGGCGTCCGGGCCGCGCTCATCGGGCTTTGAATCGCCAGTTCGTCAAAGCGCTGCTTGATACGCCGGTTGAGTTCGCGCCCTACCGCCCAGCGCTGGCCCGGGGTGGTGCGGATGCGGGTGCGCAGCACCAGGGCGTTGTCGATGAAGCGGTCGATGCCCATCACCTCCAGGTCGGCGCTGATGGCAGCCATCCATTTGTCCTCGCGCCGCATCGCGGCCGCCACGTCGCGCAGCACGTCGCCGATCCGCTCGGGGTCTTCGTTCAGCCCAAGGCTGACGTCGACCACCGCATAGCCGAAGTCGCGGGTCATGTTGGTGACGGTCGAAACCGCGCTGAACGGCACGATGTGCATCGAGCCGTCCAGCGCGCGCAGCCGGATGGTGCGGATCGACAGGTTCTCCACCGTACCGCTCATGCCCCCCAGGGTGACCACGTCGCCCACCTGCATGGTGTTTTCCAGCAGCAGGAACAGTCCGGTGATCACGTCCTGCACCAGCCGCTGGCTGCCGAAGCCGATGGCCACGCCCAGCACGCCGGCCCCGGCCAGCAAGGGCGCGATGTTCAGCCCGATCTCGGACAGCACGATCAGCGCGACCAACACGCAGATCGCCACCATCAGGGCGGAGCGGAACATCGGCAACAGGGTGCGCAACCGCGCCGATCGCGCCGCCTGGGCGCTGGCGGCAAGACGGGCGAGGTGGCGGTCGATGGCGAGGTTCAAGCCCTCCCACACGCCGACGGCCAGCGCGATGGTGAAGGCGATCGAGGCCAGGGTGCGCAGCAGACGCCCGCCCAGTTCGGCCTGCAGCAGCCACGACAGCACCGGCAGGCCCCAGACCTCCAACAGCCCCAGCACGGTGGCGCTGCCGATCACCATGCGCAGCACCGCGCGCAGCATGGGCTGGTAGGCGACCAACCGCCCCGCCGCCCCGGCGCGCTGCACGGTGGCGTCGTCGGCCTGGCGCAGCAGCCGGTGCAGCGCGCCCAGCGCCACGATCAGCACCACGCGCGCCAGCGCCAGCACGCCCGCGGTGGCCAGTGACAGGCGCAGCAGGCGGCTGAACCCGTCCGGCACCTCCAGCGCCAGCACCACCCACAGCGCCGCCACATAAATCACGGCGACCACGTGCCAGACCGGGGCGATCACCCGGCGCAGCCGGGCGGCCATGCCCTCGGCCTCCTCCGGCGGGCGGATGCGCGCGGCCACCGTCTGGCGTTGCTGCAGGATGATGATTCCGACGAAGCCGGCCAGCACCATCAGGATCAGCTTGACCAGCGCGCCATGGGCCAGGCGGTACAGGCCGAACAGCAGCCCGGCTTCGATCGTGGCGTAGCCGAAAATGCCCACCGCCGCAGCGCGGCGCGCCCAGCGGCAGATATAGGCGGCCATGTCGTCGCCGACCGGCAGCAACCGCAGCCGCCTGTCCTGCGGCGCCGCCAGCATGCGCACCACGCCGTTGACCAGCCGATAGATGACATAGGCGTTCAGCGCGGCCAAGATCACCAGTCGCGGCGTAGGAAGCTGGCCCAGCGCACTGCCGATCAGCACATAACCGGTGGCCAGCACCGCCAGCATCGGCAGCAGGTCGAGCGCCAGGGCGGCAACCCCGAACGGCACGCGGCGCAGCCAGAAGCCCAGCCGGCGGGCGCGTCGCCAGATGCGATCGGATTGCCGCACCTCCTGTTCCAGGCGCGAGGCGCTGGCCGGGGCGGCGTCGGCCTCGACCGGGGCGGTCAGCGGCTCGGCTGGCGCGCGCGCGGCCAGGCGCCGGTGCAGCGGGCGCAGCAGCCGGGCGACCAAGAATTCGGCGGCCAGCCCCATGCCCAGCACCAGCGCCAGCCGCCACAGCGTGTCGACCAGCAACCCCTGGCGGGCCGAGTCGGTGGCCAGCTGAACCAGCCACAGCGCGATCAGTGGGAAGCTGGTGATGGTGCGCGCCGCCTCGACGATGTCGTCGGACAGGGTGGCGAGCCGGTCGGAGAGGTCGACGATCACCTGGGCGCCCAGGCTGTCGGGCGCCAGCGGCACGGCCGCGGGGGGCACGGCGGCGCCGGGCGCGGTGGACGGGCCGGCCTCCGCCGCGCTGGTCTCCTCCACCGGCGCCGTGGCCGGGGCAGAGACGGGGGCGGAGGCCGGGGCAGTGGCGGCGGGCCGGCCAGGTCCGGCTGGCGCGGCGCGGGCCAGCGCCTCCAGCACCGCAATGAACTGGGCGCGGCGCTCGGGATCGCGCAGCACCTCCAGCGCCTGTTGCACCTGTTGCGGCGACAACGCGGGCGCGGCGGCGGGGTGCGGGGCGGCCGTCTGGGCCCACGAAGCGGCGGGCAGGGCCAGAAGCAGCCAGGCAAGGGCGAACCATCTCATGCGCAAGCCCGATCACGGCGGGGTGGGGGTGTCAATGGTGCGGTGAGGAGTGGGGCAATGCTGTGGCGCCGGGGGTGCGGGCTCCGCACTACTGCAACCCTGTCCCGCGAGGAAAAATGGGAGTCTTGCCGGGCCGGTGGAACGTGCCTAGCTACGATTCATGAATATGGTCCTGGTTGCCCTTGTCGCGCTCGCCATGCTGGCCACGGTTGGCGTGCTGTTTGCCGGCCTGCTGGGGATGGCGCGCAGCCCCGGCGACGGCGCGCGGTCGAACCGGCTCATGCGCTATCGCATCGGCTTCCAGTTCCTTGCCCTGGTGCTGTTCGGACTGCTGATGCTGGTGACGCGAGCCTAGCGCCGGGGCGACGTTTGACAGCGCAGTGAGCCCGCTTCTATATCCGGCCGGTCAATTTCGCGGGTGCGAACGCGCCGCCGGACAGCTTGCCAGCCGGTCGGCGCGGACGGACCGCATAGCCAGGAAACGGCACGTCAGCCCATGAAAATCCTCGTCCCCGTCAAGCGCGTGGTCGACTACAACGTCAAGGTACGGGTGAAATCCGATGGCACCGGCGTGGAAACCGCCGGCGTGAAGATGTCGATGAATCCCTTCGACGAGATCGCCATCGAGGAGGCGGTCCGCCTGAAGGAAAAGGGCCTGGCCAGCGAGATCATCGCGGTCTCCCTCGGCCTCGCCGCCTGCCAGGAGACGATCCGCACCGCGCTGGCCATGGGCGCCGACCGCGGCATCCTGGTGGAAACCGACGTCGATCTGCAGCCGCTGGCGGTGGCCAAGATGCTGAAGGCCATCGCCGACAAGGAACAACCCAAGCTGGTGATCCTGGGCAAGCAGGCGATCGACGACGACATGAGCGCCACCGGCCCGATGCTCGCCGCCCTGCTGGGCTGGCCCCAGGGCACCTTCGCCAGCAAGGTGACCATCGAGGGCGACAGCTTGACTGTGGTGCGCGAGGTCGATGGCGGGCTTGAGACCGTGGTAATCAACCTGCCGGCCATCATCACCACCGATCTGCGCCTCAACGAGCCGCGCTATGCCTCGCTGCCGAACATCATGAAGGCGCGCAAGAAACCGATCGACGTGATGAAGCCCGCCGACTTGGGCGTGGACCCGGCACCGCGGCTGATCGTGGTGAAGGTCGAGGAGCCAGCGAAGCGCCAGGCCGGCCGCAAGGTCGCTTCGGTTGCCGAACTGGTGGACAAGCTGCGCAACGAAGCCAAGGTGATCTGACCATGACCGCACTCGTTCTGATCGACCACGAGGGCGGCGCGCTCAAGCAGCCCTCGCGTTCCGCGGTCGCCGCCGCCGTCAAGCTGGGCGAAGTCCATGTTCTGATCGCCGGCTCCGGGGTACGGGCCGCCGCCGATGCCGCCGCCAAGCTGCCCGGTGTCAGCAAGGTGATCCTGGCCGACGCGCCCGCCTATGCCAACGCGCTGGCCGAGCCGCTGGCCGCATTGCTGATCGCGCTGGCCCCCGGCTACTCGCACCTGATGGCCGCCACCACCGCGAACGGCAAAAACGTGATGCCGCGCGTGGCCGCACTGCTCGACAGCCAGCCGATCAGCGACATCGCCGACGTGATCGACGCCGACACCTTCGTGCGCCCGATCTATGCCGGCAACGCCATGGCAACGGTGAAAAGCAGCGACGCCAAGAAGGTGATCACGGTGCGCGCCGCCAGCTTCGACCCGGTGGCCAACGAGGGCGGCACTGCCACCATCGAGGCAGCACCGGCGGTGGACGTGCCCACCAGCTCGCGCTGGGTGTCAGCCGAACTGTCCAAAAGCGAGCGGCCGGAGCTGACCGCGGCACGCGTGGTGGTGTCGGGCGGGCGCGGCATGCAGAACGGCGAGAACTTCAAACTGCTCGACCCGATCGCCGACAAGCTGGGGGCCGCCGTGGGTGCCTCGCGCGCCGCCGTCGATGCCGGCTTCGTGCCGAACGACTACCAGGTGGGGCAAACCGGCAAGATCGTGGCGCCGGAGCTGTACATCGCCATCGGTATCTCGGGCGCGATCCAGCATCTGGCCGGCATGAAGGACAGCAAAGTGATCGTGGCGATCAACAAGGACGAGGAGGCGCCGATCTTCCAGGTGGCCGATTACGGCCTGGTCGCCGACCTGTTCGTCGCCCTGCCGGAGCTGGCGGCGGAGCTGGAGCGCGGCTGATGAACATCCAGGCGCCGGCTGCCACGGCAGACCGCATGGCAGCCAGCGCCGAGGCGCCGGCCATCGGCCGCGTGGGGGTGATCGGCGCCGGGCAGATGGGCAACGGCATCGCCCATGTCTGCGCGCTCGCCGGCCTGCCGGTGGTGCTGCTGGATGTGAAGGCCGAAGCGCTTGAGAAAGCGATGGCGGTGATGCTCCGCAACCTCGACCGCCAGGTGAACCGCACGCTGATCTCCGAGCTCGACAAGCTGGAGGCGCTGGCACGCATCACCACCGGCACCGACTATGCCGCGTTCGGCGCGTGCGACCTGGTGATCGAGGCGGCGACGGAAAAAGAGGAGGTGAAGCGGGCGATCTACAAGGTGCTGGTGCCGCACCTGAAGCCGTCGGCGATAGTTGCGAGCAACACCTCGTCCATTTCGATCACGCGGCTGGGTGCGAGCACCGACCGTGCCGAAAAATTCATCGGCATGCACTTCATG
>JBBQOT010000247.1:0-5192 GCA_038331165.1 Acetobacterales bacterium | reverse complement strand
GCCGACAATCCGCGCCGCCCGGCAAGCAAGGTGGCGATTTCGCTGGCGGTGCGGTTGGAGAAGCTCTCCTGCGTGCGCGCCTCGATCAGCCGCGCCGTCAGGTCGCGGCCCGACAGGAACACCAGCCGGCGCATGGCATCCAGCTCCAGCTGGTCGGCCTCGCCCTGGATCAGGCTGGCCGTTCCACCGCCCATGGAAACCCCGATCTCCACCAGCATCCGATCGGCCGACATCCAGGCGGCAGGCGGAGTGTTGCCCAGCGCCACCACCAGCGAGAACCGGTCGGCTGCGTAATGGTTGTTGCTGAGCACGCGGGCCGACACGGCGGTGTCCACCGCCAGCCCATCCACCGCCACCAGCAGCTTCGGGCGGCGCACCAGGTCATTGTTCAGCAATGCCACCCCCCGCCGCGGCGTCGCGCGGTGGCAACACCAGCCGCACCACGCCGCCCAGCATCGGATCGTTCAGCCCGTTCAGCCGGGCGATGCGCAGCCATTGCGTTGCATCGCCAAGCTCCGCCGCCGCCACGTGGAACAGCGTTCCACCGGCCTGAAGTATCGTGCGCATGTCGCGTCCTTTCGTGTCGTGGGCGGCTATCCCGTGAGGCTCTCCACCGCCGCCCGCGCCCGGCCCAATGGCCCGCGCGCCCGCGCCAGGCCCGCGAGCTCGCCGGCCTCGTCGCGCGCCACCAGCATTCCCGCCGGAGTGCCGGTATCGGCCGCGCGCAAGGCGACACCCCGCCTGGCCATCGCCCGGTCCAGCGCCGTTTCCTGCCCGCGCAACCCACGCACCGCCGCACCCTGCGCCGCCGTGCCATAGCGCAGCGCGCCCGCGGCACCCACCAGCGCGCCCAGCCCGGCCACATCGACCACGCCTGCTACATCGGCCAACCCAGCCACATCGGCCAGCACACCGGCGCCCAGCGACAGCGCGTCCTCAACCAGTGCTTCGGCCTCGTCGCGCAGCACGGTGCAAGTAATGCGATACGGGATCCAGTTGTCGCGCTCGTACAGCGCCTCGAACCGGCTCACCACCACCGAATAGAAAAAGCTCTCCCATGAAAGCGGCCACACCAGCCCGCTGCCGCGCATCAGGTCCAGCGCCCGCGCCCGCAGCACCGCGTCTTCGCCCGAGAACACCCCGGTCCAGGCGATGTCGGCATCGTCGCGCCCCATGGCGTCGATCACCCGCCGCCCGCCAGGCAGCCGATGCACCGCCAGGCGCTGACGCCCGCCCCAGGCCACGCGCGAAGGCAGCTCGAACGCCTCCAGCAGCACCGGGCCGATCAGCAGGTAATCGCTCATGCTGGCTCCTTGTCTGGGGCATGAAGTAAAAAAGTAAAACCCTTCTTTTTGTGAACAAAAAGAAGCAAAAAAACTTTACCCGTTTACGCGCTCATCCTTGCAATGACCGCGCCCAAGCGTCCCAGCCATAGCGCTCCTGAAACCCGTCCAGCCCGAAGGCCACGCCCAGGCGCCGACGCCATACCCGAAACCCCTGCGGCCAGTCACGGAACCCAGGCTGGCGCCGCCGGTGCGCCACGGCGGCCTCGGCGTTGGCGGAGCTGGAGAACACGCCGATGCCCTTTTCGTTCTGCGGTTCCGGCGGCGCGGCGGCGTTGCACTGCTTGAAATGCCGGACACTCCAGATCACGGTGGGCACCGCCCTTGGCGTCGGGTCGGCCAGGCGCAGGAAATCTGTCGGGTCGGCCGATGGCGCGTCGTCATCCCAGGGATCGATGAAGCCCTGCTCGCTCCCGGTCGCGCCGTCCAGCGGCTCTCGTCCAACCCTGAAGCCGCGCGGCCAGGCGCCGAACCCGGGTCCGGACAGCAACCGCACCCGGACCTCCTCGGCTTGTTCCCGCCGCACAAAATACCCGATCAGCAGATGCGGCTGCTCGTCGTCCTCCATGCCCCATCGGTCCGTGTCGGTCTGGAAATGCCACAGCGACCAGACCAGCACGTTGTGGCACCCCTCCGTCACCGCCCGCCGTCACGCGTCGGCGCCGCCTGCACCAGGGTCAGCACCAGCCCGGCCATCGGTGCCGGGTCCGGCCGGGCACCCGACCAGGCTGTCAGTTCCAGCCGAACCGCAGCGTCGCCGGTCCACGCCACCGTCACCCCGTCATTTTTGCCGGCTCGTTCCCATCCGGCCAGCGTATAACGCTGCTGCGGCGCCGCGATTCGCCAAGCATCCAGCCTGGACAGGACTTCGAGGAAAATCCACCCGTGGTCGCACGTCTCATGCACCAGTTGCACCGCCAGCTTCCCGTCCGGCGAGACCTTCACTGCTTCCTCGCCCTTTAACTGGCACGGCGGATTGCGCGTCCATGGCCGCGAGATGCCCAGCTGGATACCGACCAGTACCCAGACAGCCGCACACAACGCCCCGATCGTCAGCCGGCGACGCAGGCTCGGCCGGGCCCGCATATCAGCGTCTTGCGTCATCGGGCACGGTCATGTTGTGGCACCAGGTCAAACTGCCCATCCCGATACAAGCGCAAGCCGATTTCAGTATTCGAAATATTGCGCTTCGGCAAGTTGGTATAGGTACTATCCATTGGCACTCTCCCGAAGTTCGAAAACCAGCCCGCGAAGATGTTCTGCGCCATTAGGATGTGGTGCTTCGAGATTCCTGCGGCCGCCGCGTAGAGACCGATTGCAATGGTCGCATAGTCCACCCAATCGTCGAAAAACTCTCCTTCACGGCGTTGCGCGTCCCAAGGGAACCGGTGCATGAACTGCAACAGGTCGACCGCGATCTGGCTTGCGACGGAGTCGAGAGGAAGGTGCACCAACCGGTGTCCCTGCGCCACGAAGAACTGTGGCGGAAGATAGCTGGGAAACTGCACCGGCTGTCCACTGGCTCCGATGATCGGCTGTCCTCTGTGATCAACAAGCGGCAGTGACCATCGCCGCTACAGCGCTTGGCCCCGCTCCGTCAGTGGCTTCTTGAGCCTATCGCGATCCGATACCGTCACGACCTGCCTGGGGCTCGGATGCCGTGGCCCCATCACCAGCCGCGCCGGCAGGCTCACCGCATCCGGGTGCGCCGCCCGCCACCAAGCCGGCGCCACCCCGCCCTGGGGCACGAACACGAACGGCAGGCGCAAGACCTCGCCCGTCTCCCACCGCTCCGCCATGTCTGCCTGCCCCCGCTATCCCTGCAATGCCCCAGGCCAAGCCGGCGAGACCAGCGGATCGAACCCGGTCATGCCCGATGCCGGCCGCCCGGCCTCGCGCCCCAGCATTTCGGCCACGAACCGGCCCAGCACTGCGCCGTCCACCTCAAGCCGGCCTTCCAGCGCGGTCTCGGCGCCTTCGGCCGATCCCGGTGCCTCGTCCGGCGCCGCCTGCGCCATCGGCTCGCGCGTGGCCGCGCCGCGCCAGGCCGGCCCCGAACCGGGCAAATTGGGCATCGCCCAGGCCGAGACTGGCGCCGCCGACACCATCTCCGCCGCGCCCGCAGGCGCCGCAGATACAAGCGGCGGCCCGCCGGGGGCCATCACCGCCGGGACCAACTCCGCCGAGGCCGCGATTGCCGGCGTCATCGCCGCCTCAGCCATCGCCGCCGGCGCCGCCACCGCCGACGCCATCGCCGCCTCCGGCACCCCTGGCACCGCCGCCAGCCGGCCCCACGCCGTGCCGCCCCAATCCAGCCGCCCCGCCTCAGCCGGCCCCGCCTGAGCAGGCCCCACCTCAGCCGGCCCCGCCTGAGCAGGCCCAGCCTCTGTCGGCCCAACCTCCGTCCGCATCGCGCCGGGCGCCTCGGCCTCTCGCGGCGCAGTCATGGGTGCCGCCGCTGGTGGCCCCCGGGGCGCACAATCCGGCGCCGCCATGCGCTCGGCCGCGCGCTCCACCACGGCAAATCCGTCTGCCGGGCTTCTGCCGCCCCGTGAAACAATGGGCGGCGCATCGGCGCCCACTTCAGCCACCGCAGCCGCCGCAGCCGGCCGCGCGACAATCGTCGCCGGCGCCCGGGACAACCCCGCCAGCCCGGCGCCGCTCGCCGCCACCGCCGCATCCAGCCAGGCCAGCTCGCGCGCCACCGCCGGCAGCGCCGCGGCCACGCCGTCATCCAGCGCAATGCGCAACCCCACCTCATAGGGATCGCCCATCACCGCGGCCAACGCCGCCTCGCCCAGCCGGTCTTCCAGCGGCGCGTCGTCGCCCAGCATCGTGCCAGTTTCGTTCATGGGGTTCTCCACGACAGCGCCTCCCAGTCGAACGACCCGCCCTTCAGCGTGCCGATGGCCACCACCCAGGCGAAGCGTTGCGTGGGCGAAAGGCCAGCGGCCGTCTCAATCGGCACCCCGTTCATCGCGAGATACAGAACATCGCGCAGATCGGGGTGCCGGCTCAGTTTCCCGCCAGCTTCCTGTCCAGCGGCTTCTCGGCAACCAGCCCCGCGGCCACCGCCGCCAGCCCCTCCTCGTCCAGCCGCTGCACCGCCGCCTCGATGCCCGCCTTGCTGGCCGGCATCGGCACCGGCACGCCGTCGATCGCCGCCACACTGGCCGCCAGAACCGCCAGTCCCAGCCAGCGGTCGTTGCGCGACAGCTCGGCCCCGGCCGCCTCATACAGCCGCAGCCGGTCCAGCACGCTCAACCGCCGCAGCCCCAGCAGCCGGCCGCGCGTGTCCACCACCTCGTCCATCAGATGCGCCGCCGCGCGCTGGCGAAGAATTCCAGCCGCTGGCGCACGCTGGCATCGCCGCGCCACTGCCCGGCCTGGGCAAAGCGGAACACCGCGCCGTCGTACTGATAGGTGCTGGTGGAGCCGTCGGTTTCGCTGATGTACTGATACAGCGTGCCCGCCGGCACCGCGCCGCCGTCGTTATAGGCGGCCTCGATGCGGGCGATGAAGTCGTCGGCCGCCGAACTGCCGCGCTCCAGCTCGAACATCCCCTCCCAGCCCTTGGGCAACTCGGCCGCCATCTGCCGCCCGTCGATCCGGTCCACCCGGATCGAGGCGGTCTGCTGGCGGCTGTCGAAGCCGGTCACATGCGCCAAATCGACCCGCCCGAACGGACCCATCACCACCAGTTGGCAATCGCGGCCAACCGAAAATTCGTTGCTCGCCATTCGCAAAACTCCCAGAGAATGGGAAGGCGAGGGCTCTGCCCTCGACCCGCCAGGGGCGTCGCCCCTGGACCCCTTCCATTAAGTCATGAGGGTGCAGGGGGCTCGGCCC
>JBBQOT010000246.1:0-5195 GCA_038331165.1 Acetobacterales bacterium | reverse complement strand
GCGCGCCGGCCAGGTGTCGGGCGGGCAGCAGCAGCGGGTGGCGATCTGCCGGGCGCTGATGCAGCAGCCGCGGGTGATCCTGGCCGATGAGCCGATTGCCAGCCTGGACCCGCGCAACGCCCAGGTGGTGATGGACGCGCTGCGGCGGGTCAACCGCGAAGACGGGCTGACGGTGCTGTGCAACCTGCACCACCTCGATACCGCCCGGACCTACTGCGACCGCATCGTGGCGATGAAGGACGGCCGCTTCATGTTCGACGGAACCCCGGCCGAACTGACCGGCGCCAAGGTCCGCGATGTCTATGGGGTCAGCGAGGATGAGTTCCACGCTACCCCGCAGGGGTCGCTGGCGGTGGCGTAGGAGACGCAAGGCCAGGGCTTCGCCCTGGACCCACCAGGGGCCGAGCCCCTGGACCTCATATTATTGAGGAAATCCATTTTATCATCATGCATTTAAGGTCCAGGGGCTTGGCCCGTCGCGCGAAGGCGCGCTCGGGACCTGGCGGGTCTGGGCAGAGCCCAGCCTCCCTTATCGTCGTGCCTATGGGGCAAAGCCCTGGCCTTGCTTCCCGTTAGGCTGCGAGCCGCTTTGCCGCATCGGCCGGCGACATGCGAACCAGTTTTTCGTAGTCGGTCAGCAGCGTTTCGGTGATGCGCCCGGGCGTGTACATGGTGCCGGCGATTTCGCGCACCGGGGTAACCTCGGCGCCGGTGCCCACCACCATCACCTCGTCGGCCTGGGCGATTTCCTCCGGCAGGATCACCCGCTCGACCACCTTGATCTGGTTGACGCGCGCCAGGGCGATCACGGTGCGCCGGGTGATGCCGTCGAGGAAGCAGTCCGGCGTGGGGGTATGCAGTTCGCCGCCAAAGGCGAAGAAGATGTTGGCGCCGGTGGCCTCGGCGACGCGGCCGCGCCAGTCGAGCATCAGGGCGTCCTGGAAGCCCTTGGCCTCGGCGGTGTGCTTGGACATGGTGCCGATCATGTAGAGCCCGGCGGCCTTCGATGCGGTGGGCGCGGTTTGCGGGTGCGGGCGGCGCCATTCGGCCATGTCCAGGCGGATGCCGGCCATGCGGTCGGCGAACATGGCGGGCCACGCCCAGGTGGCGATGGCGAGGTGGATCTTGGAGTTCTGTGCCGAGACGGCCATCATCTCGGACCCGCGCCAGGCGATCGGGCGGACATAGGCCTCGGTCTGGCCGTTGGCTTCCAGCACCTGGATGCAGGCGGCGTCGATCTCGTCGGCGGTCCAGGGGATCTCGAAGCCCAGCAGCCGGGCGGAATTGTGCAGGCGCTCGGTATGTTCGCGCAATTTGAAGATGTTGCCGGCGTATGCCCTCTCGCCTTCGAACACCCCGCTGGCGTAGTGAAGACCATGCGTGAGCACATGCAGCTTGGCATCCCGCCACGGCACCATGGCGCCGTCGTACCAGATGAAGCCATCCCGGTCGTCGAAAGGAACAAGCGCCATGAGACTGGTCTCCCGCAAGATTGTTGCTCTATGGCTGCCGACGCTATAATCCTGTTCAAGCTACGTCAACATTCCTGTCGTAAATATGAGGTATGCCAGATATGCCCGACGTGAAGGGCGAGGTCCGGTTCGCGGCGCCGGCCGGCGCCAACCTGCTGTTCCTGCGCGAGGAGGACCTGCGCGGGGCACAGGACCTGTTGTTCTTCGCCTATCGCGACTTCACCCGCGCGGCCGACGAGGTGCTGGAGGGGCTGGGCATGGGCCGAGCGCATCACCGCGCGCTGCACTATATCGGCCGCAACCCGTCGATTCCGGTCAGCGACCTGCTTGCCATATTGCGCATTACCAAGCAGAGCCTGGCCCGGGTGCTGAATGCGCTGGTGGAGCAGGGCTACGTGACCCAGCAGCAGGGGCAGGTGGACCGCCGGCAGCGCCTGTTGGCGCTGACCGAAACCGGCATGGCGCTGGAACGGCAGTTGTTCGAGCGCCAGCGCGAGCGGTTGGCCAGTGCCTATCGCGAGGCCGGTGCGGGGGCAGTGGATGGGTTCCGCCGGGTGATGCGCGGTATCATGGACGACGAGGCGCGGCAGTATCTCGACCGCGAGCGCGGCGGGCGTTGAGGAGGCAGCGTTGCCCGATGATGCCCTGATCCTGGTGGTCGACGACGACGCGCGGTTGCGCGACCTGCTGTCGCGCTACCTGGTGGAGAACGGCTTCCGCGTCAGCACCGCCGAACACGCCGCCGACGCGCGCGACCGGTTGCGCGTGCTGCAGCCCGACCTGATCGTGATGGATGTCAGCATGCCGGGCGAAAGCGGGCTGGAACTTACCGAGGCGCATCGCCGCGACAACGCAGTGACCCCTATCCTGTTGCTGACCGCGCGCGGCGCGCCGGAGGATCGCATTGCCGGGTTCGAGGCTGGTGCCGACGACTACCTGCCCAAGCCGTTTGATCCGCGCGAACTGGTGCTGCGCATCCGCGCCCTGTTGCGCCGTGCCGCCCCGCTGGCCCTGGCGGCGGAGGCACCGGCGGGGCCGCTGGCGTTGGGCACATTGCATTTCGACCGCGCGCGCGGCGAGCTGCGTGGCCCGGCCGGCGCGGTGCGGCTGACTGGCGGGGAGGCGGCGCTGCTGGCCGCCCTGGCCGCGCGCCCCAATGAGGTGCTGACCCGCGAGGACATTGCAGCAGCATTGGAGATGGATGACGCCGGCGAGCGCGCCATCGACGTGCAGGTAACCCGCCTGCGCCGCAAGATCGAGACCGACCCGCGCGAGCCGCGGTTTTTGCATACCGTGCGTGGGCGCGGTTACATCCTCAAGCCGGGCTATTGATGACAAGCAAGCATGGGGCGTCGCCCCCAACCCCAGCGGACCTCGCGCGCTTTCACGCGACGGCCAAGCCCCTGGACCTTGACTGATGGTTTCCAAAGGCATTGCCTTTGGTGGGTCCAGGGCAAAGCCCTGGCCTATACTGTTCCAAACCCGGCCTGGATTGGCCTGACATGGCCTCACGCTGGCCCCTGCCGCCGCCGTTGGCCCGCGCGCTGAAATGGGCGATGCCGCGCGGCCTGCTGGGCCGGTCGTTGCTGATCGTGCTGGTGCCGCTGGTGGTGGTGCAGGCGGTGGCGCTGCAGGTGTTTTACGGCACCCATATGACGATCGTCTCGCGCCGGCTGTCGGCCGCCATCGCCGGCGAGGTGGCACTGGTGATCGACGTGCTGGAACGCTACCCGGCTGACCGCGAGCGCTTCATGGCCGCGGCGGCGGAGCGGCTGGACCTGACGATGCGCGTGGCGCCCGGCACCGCGCTGGAACCCCAGCACGACCGCCCGCCACCGCTGGAACTCCTGGAACGCAGCCTGGTCGTGGCGCTGGAGGAGCGGTTGCGCCGGCCGGTGGCGCTGGACTGGCAGAGCGACCCGACCGCCGTGGTGCTGCGCGTGGTGATGGCCGACGCGCTGCTGGAGGTCGATGTGCCGCGCAAGCGGCTGTTCGCCGGCACGCTTTATCTGTTCGTGATGTATCTCGTCGGCTCGGCGCTGCTGCTGTTCGCCATCGCCGCGCTGTTCATGCGCAACCAGGTGCGCAGCATTCGCCGGTTGGCCAGCGCGATGGACGCCTTCGGCCGCGGCCACGACACCGCCGCCCTGCGCCCGTCGGGTGCCACCGAGGTGCGCCAGGCCGCCGCCGCCTTCAACGTGATGCAGGAGCGGGTGCGCCGCTTCCTCGCCCAGCGCACCCAGATGCTGGCCGGTGTGTCGCACGATCTGCGCACCCCGCTGACGCGGATGCGCCTGGGGCTGGCGATGATGAAGATCGATGCGGCCAACCGCCAGGACGCCGCCGACCTGACCGCCGATCTGGTGGAGATGGACCGCATGATCGGCGGCTACCTCGCCTTTGCCCGCGGCGTGGGCGAGGAGACGGCCGAACCGACCGAGCTGGCGCCGCTGCTGGAGGATGTGGCCCGCCGTGCGCGGCGCGCCGGTGCCGCGGTGACGGTGGACTGCGCGGCCGAAATCGCCCTGCCGCTGCGGGCTGAGGCGTTCCGCCGGGCGGTGACCAACCTGGTCGACAACGCCCGCCGCCACGCCCGCCATGTGGCGCTGGCCGCAAGCTGCCAGCCCGGCACGGTCGGCATCACGGTCGACGACGACGGCCCTGGCATTGCGCCGGACCGCCGCGCCGATGTGTTCCGCGCCTTCGAAAGCGGCAAGGGCGGCGGCACCGGCCTGGGCCTGACCATCGCGCTCGACGTGGTGCGCGCCCATGGCGGGGATATCGCGCTGGAAGACAGCCCGCTCGGCGGGCTGCGGGCGCGCATCACCGTGCCGACCTGAGGGGGCCGACCTGAGGGGGCCGACCTGAAGGGGCCGACCTGAGGAACGTCGCAGCACCCGCGTCCGGTGGGCTGGGCTGCGGAGGGAAAGCGCCCTCGGCCGGCGTTATCGTGCCGCCACCCTGGCCATGCGGCGGTGCAGGAACCACAGCGGAATGGCCAGCACGGTGACCGCGGCGGCCAGGACCAGGGCGCCGCCGGGGTCGCCGGCCCAGTCGGCGGCGGCGCCGCACAGGGCGGGCATCATGGCGCCGCCGATGTAGTAGGTGACGTAGAACACCCCCATGCCGACGGCGCGATTCTCGGCCCGGCAGGACAGCGCACCGAGTTCCACGATCAGGCCGCCGGGCATCGACCCGAGAGTGCCGAAGACGACGCCCCACAGCAGCGGCATGTCGTGCACCGCCGGAGCGGCGACCGAGACCACACAGAACAGCGTGCCGGCGACGAAGACCAGGCTGCGGCCGAACCGTGCCGCCGCCCAGCCGCCCACCAGCATCGCCGGCAGGTTGGCCCAGGTGCCCAGCGACAGCACCACGTCGGCCACCCATGGCGGATGGCCGCGCGCCGCCAGCAGCGAGGGCATCCAGGCCATGAAGTTGAACCAGCCGGCGTTGTAGACCATCCAGATCAGGCCAGCGATCGACACCAGCAGCAACTCGCGCCGCGACGGCCAAGCCAGCGTGCGCGGCGCGGCATCCGGTGCCTCGGTCCAGGCCAGGGTGAACAATACCGCGGCCACGCCCGATGCCGCGGCCCCCAACCAGAACGCCGCGGCAATTCCCTGTGCCGCGGCCACCGGCGGCAACACCAGCTGGGCCAGGCCGATGCCGATCGGAAAAGCCCCCAGCAACACCGCCATCGCCATCGGCAGGTCGCGCGGG
>JBBQOT010000245.1:0-5195 GCA_038331165.1 Acetobacterales bacterium | reverse complement strand
GCCGGGGCCGGCGCCGCGGCGGCGTTCACCCGGGTGGACATTGGGGTGGGGGGGGCGGCCAGTGTTCCTGTGCGGGGACTGGGCGTCGGCGGTGGGCGGGCGGTTCGACCTGGTGCTGTGCAATCCGCCGTATATTCCGCGTGCCGAGCTGGCGGGGCTGATGCCCGAGGTTTCGGGATATGAGCCGGCGCGGGCGCTGGATGGCGGGGCGGACGGGTTGGGCGCGTATCGCCGGATTGTGGCGGCGCTGCCGGGGTTGCTCGCGCCCGGGGGGGTGGCGGTGCTGGAATTGGGCATCGGCCAGGACGCGGCGGTGGCGGCGTTGGCACGGACGGCGGGGCTGGCGGTGCGGGGGGTGCGCGCCGACCTGGGCGGGATTGCGCGCGCGCTGGTGCTGGCGGCGGATGCTGGCGCATAGGAGGGGCGCAAAAAATCGTTTGGCAGGCGCGGGATGCTTCGCTAACTTGCGGGATGTGCGGCGGGGACCTGCGTTATGGTCGGTCCCTTGGCCCCCGGATTGTGCAGAGGCGCGCTGATGCCGCCGTTGCCGGGGAGGCTCCTTTCCGGGGGAAAGGGCTGCGCGGAAGCCCATCGCATGCGACGGTTCGGCCGCTTGAATACGCCGGATCAACAGGTCGGCCAGATGACCGGGCCGCTGCTAGTCTAACCCTCTGGGATGACCCATGGGAGCGGCGCAGCGCAGGTCGCAACATGTAAGCACATCAACAAGCCGATGAACATTAAACGCGCACGTGGACGTAACTTTCGCCCTGGCGGCGGCAACGGTGGCGGGGGCGGTGGCGGCGGCGGCGGAGGGAGTGCTCCGGTGCGTCAGCACGGCGGCAATATCCCGCTGAACCGCAACCACACCTTCGACAGCAGCGGGCCGGATTTGCGGCTGCGCGGCACCGCGCAGCAGTTGTTCGAGAAATACCTCCAGCTTGGCCGTGATGCTTCGAGCGTTGGCGACCGGGTGATGGCGGAAAGCTACTTCCAGCACGCCGAGCACTATTTCCGCATTGTGAACGCGATGAACCAGGCGACGCAGCAGCAGGGTGGGCCACAGGGCCAGCAGGGCGGCGGGCAGCAGCGTTACCAGCGCGATGGCGAAGGCGGCGACGAGGGCGACGGGCAACCGGGCGGCTATGGCGACCAGCCGGGCGGGCAGGCGGAAGTGCGGGAAATTCCGATCTCGGCGGCGTCGTCGGAGGATTGAAGCAAGGCCAGGGGGAGCGCCCTATTGATTGATCCATGAGACAAGACAAGGCCAGGGCTTTGCCCTGGACCCACCAGGGGCCGAGCCCCTGGACCTCATAATATAGAAAAAATTGGGTTTCCAAAGGCCGTCGGCCTTTGGTGGGTCCAGGGCAAAGCCCTGGCCTTGCCTCGCTTCCCTTGGTCTAGTTCAACAAGACTTGTCATTGGCGTTTGTCCGTCAGCCGAGGTGTTCGCCGTCGAGGTAGTCTTGGCTGCGCATTTCCTCCAGGCGGGAGGCGGTGCGTTCGAACATTGCTGCGTTTTCGCCGCGCATGTAGAGCTGATCGGGCATTGCTTCGGCGGAGGCGTAGAGTTTCACGTGGTGGTCGTACAGCGTGTCGACCAGCACGATGAAGCGGCGGGCGCGGTCGAAATTGTCGGGTGACAGGCGGGGGATGCCGTCGAGCACGACGGTGTGGAAGCGCGTGGCGATGGCGAGGTAGTCGCCGGCGCCCAGGGCTGTGCCGCAGAGTGCGTCGAAGTCGAAGCGGGCGACCTTGCCGGCGGCCAGCGGCACGCGCAGTGCGCGACCCATCACCGTGAGGTCGATCGGGCGCGGGGTTTCGCCGCCGCCGAGGGCTGTGAAGACATCATCGAGTGCCGAGTCGGCGCGGCTGTCGGGCGGCGTGTGCCAGGTGGCCATGCCGCGCAGCCGCTGGCGGCGGAAGTCGCGCGCTGCGTCGAGTTCGTGCACCGCGACGTGGCGCTTCAGGATGGCGATGAAGGGCAGGAAGGCGTCGCGGCCGGGCTGGCCGCGGAACAGGTCGTCGGGTGCGGTGTTGGAGGTGGCGACGACCACCACGCCGCGGTCGAACAGCGCCTGGAACAGCCGGCCGAGGATGATCGCGTCGGCGATGTCGTGCACCTGGAATTCGTCGAAGCAGAGCAGGGCGGCCTCGGCGGCGATGTGGTCGGCCAAAGGCGGGATGGGGTCGTCGATGTCGGGATGGGCGCGCTTGTGGGCGTGGAAGCGGGCGTGCGCCTCCTGGATGAAGCGGTGGAAGTGGATGCGGCGGCGGGGCTGGGTTTGGGCGGTGGCGAAGAACAGGTCCATGAGCATGGACTTGCCGCGGCCGACGGCGCCGACGAGGTAGAGGCCGATGGGCGGCGGGGGCGGGGTGGGCGGCGCGCGGAACAGCCGGGCGAACAGGCCGGGCTTGGGCGCCGGCGGCGCGGGCTGGTAGCCGCGCAGGGAGTCCCACAGCGCTTGGAGCCGCAGCGCGGCGGCTTCCTGTGCCGGGTCGGGCGCCAGTTCGCCGTTGGCGAGGCGGGCGCGGTAGGCTTGGAGGGGGGACTGGGTCAGCATGGGAGCAACAAGGCGAGGGCCCTGCCCTCGACCCGCCAGGCGGCCGAGCCCCCTGGACCCTCATCAATTGAAGGGGTCTGGGGCGACGCCCCAGCGGGGTCCAGGGGCGGGGCCCCTGGCCTTTTGCCTTATCAGGCCGCCTTGGCCATCTCGCGCAGCACGTAGTGCAGAATGCCACCGTGGCGGTAGTAGCTCACTTCATCGAGCGTATCGACGCGGCACATCACCGGCACCGTGTCGGTGGTGCCGTTGGCGCGGTGGATCACCAGCGTCAGGTCCATGCGCGGCGCCAGTGCGTCCAGTCCCAGGATATCGAGCACTTCATCGCCGGTGATGCCGAGGGTTTTGCGGTCCGTGCCTTCCTTGAAGGTGAGCGGCAGCACGCCCATGCCGACCAGGTTGGAGCGGTGGATGCGTTCGAAGCTTTCCACGATCACCGCGTGCACGCCGAGCAGCGCGGTGCCCTTGGCAGCCCAGTCGCGTGACGAGCCGGTGCCGTATTCCTTGCCGCCGATGACCACCAGGGGGGTGCCTTCGGCCTGGAACTTCATCGCCGCGTCGTAGATCGGCAATGCGGTGCCGTCGCCGATGCGGGTCATGCCGCCCTCGACGCCGGTCAGCATTTCGTTGCGGATACGGATGTTGGCGAAGGTGCCGCGCATCATGATGTCGTGGTTGCCGCGGCGGGCGCCGTAGCTGTTGAAATCATGCGCCAGGATTTGCCGTTCGAGCAGGTATTCGCCGGCCGGCGAGGTTTTGCGGATGTTGCCGGCGGGCGAGATGTGGTCGGTGGTGATGCTGTCGCCGAGCACGGCCAGGATGCGGGCACCCTTGATGTCGCCCTTGGGGGTGGGCTCCATGGTGATGCCGTCGAAATAGGGCGGGTTCTTCACGTAGGTGGAGTTGTCGGACCAGCCATAGGTTTGCGCGCCGGCTTCGACCTGGATCGCCTGCCACTGCTTGGGGCCCTTGAAGACTTCGGCGTAGCGCTTGAGGAACTGGGCGCGGTTGACGTTGGCGCCGACGACCGCGGCGATTTCCTTGTTGGTGGGCCAGAGGTCGCGCAGGTAGACCGGCTGGCCGTCCTTCGAGGTGCCGAGCGATACCGTGGTGATGTCGAGCGTCATTTTGCCGAGCAGGGCGTAGGCCACCACCAGCGGCGGGCTGGCGAGGTAGTTGGCGCGCACGTTGGCGTGGACGCGGCCCTCGAAGTTGCGGTTGCCGGAGAGCACCGAGACGGCGACCAGCTTGTTGTCTTCGATGGCATCGGCGATGGCCTCGTCCAGCGGGCCGGAATTGCCGATGCAGGTGGTGCAGCCGTAGCCGACGGTCTGGAAGCCCAGCGCGTCGAGGTCGGCGGACAGGCCGGCGGCGTCGAGATAGTCGGTGACCACCTGGCTGCCGGGGGCGAGCGAGGTTTTCACCCAGGGCTTCGGCGTGAGGCCCAGGGCGCGGGCCTTGCGGGCCACCAGGCCGGCGGCGACCAGCACGGCGGGGTTGGAGGTGTTGGTGCAGGAGGTGATGGCGGCGATCACCACGTCGCCATGGGTGATTTCGTAGTTCTTGCCTTCGACCTTGGCCACGGTGGCGAGATCGTTGGCCGGCACGCCGAGGCTGTTGGTCAGTTCACACTTGAACGCCTCGGCGGCGTCCTTCAGCAGCACGCGGTCTTGCGGGCGCTTCGGGCCGGCGAGCGAGGGCTGCACCGTGGTCATGTCGAGTGCGAGGGTGGAGGTGAACACCGGGTCGGGGGTGGTGGCGTCGCGCCACATTCCCTGGGCCTTGGAGTAGGCTTCCACCAGCGCGATGCGGTCTTCGTCGCGGCCGGTGAGGCGGAGGTAGTCGATGGTCACGCGGTCGACCGGGAAGAAGCCGCAGGTGGCGCCGTATTCGGGGGCCATGTTGGCGATGGTGGCGCGGTCGGCCAGGGTCATCTCGTCCAGGCCGGGGCCGTAGAACTCGACGAATTTGCCCACCACGCCCTTTGCGCGCAGCATTTGCGTGACGGTCAGCACCAGGTCGGTGGCGGTGGCACCTTCGGGCAGGCGGCCGGACAGGCGGAAGCCGATGACGTCGGGGATCAGCATGGCGATGGGCTGGCCGAGCATGGCCGCCTCGGCCTCGATGCCGCCGACGCCCCAGCCCAGCACGCCCAGGCTGTTGACCATGGTGGTGTGGCTGTCGGTGCCGTACAGCGTGTCGGGATAGGCGTAGGTCTTGCCGTTGAGATCGGCGGTCCACACCGCCTGGGCGAGGTATTCCAGGTTGACCTGGTGGCAGATGCCGGTGCCCGGCGGAACCACGCGGAAATTGTCGAACGCGGTCGCGCCCCAGCGCAGGAAGGTGTAGCGCTCGCCGTTGCGCAAGAACTCGACATCGACGTTCTTGCGCTCGCTGTCGGCGCTGGCCGAGAAATCAACCATCACGGAGTGGTCGATCACCAGATCGACGGGCACCAGCGGGTTCACCTGCTCGGGCACGCCGCCCAGCGTCGTTATGCCGTCGCGCATGGCCGCGAGATCGACGACCGCAGGCACGCCGGTGAAGTCCTGCATCAGGACCCGGGCCGGGGTGAAGGAGATCTCGGCCGCGTCGTCCTGGCCGGGCGACCAGGAGGCCAGGGCGCGCACGT
>JBBQOT010000244.1:0-5198 GCA_038331165.1 Acetobacterales bacterium | reverse complement strand
CCCCGCTTCGGCGAAATCCCCCTCGATCTCCACCTCTCCGAAGCCCACGCCGACCACCACGCCGCCGCCATCACCCCCACCCGCGCCGCCACCATCCAAGCCCCCGCCCTGGCCGCCGGCGGCGACACCACCTACTTCGCCGTCGTCGACGCCCACGGAAACGCCGTCTCCGCCATCCAAAGCATCAACTCCGGCTACGGCTCCGGCGTCACCGCCGGCAACACCGGCATCCTCCTGAACAACCGCATGGCCTACTGGCACCTCACCCCCGGCCACCCCAACCGCCTCCAACCCGGCAAACGCGTCCGTCACACCATGAACGCCCCCATGGTCTTCAAAAACGGCAAACTCGCCCTCGTCCTAGGAACCCCCGGCGCCGACAACCAGGTCCAGGTGAACCTCCAAATCCTCACTCACATCCTCGACTTCAACGCCGACCCCCAAACCGCCCTCGAAGCCCCCCGCTGGACCAGCAGCCAAGCCGGCCAAGGCGCCAACTACCCCCACACCGGCGACGGCCGCCTCACCATCGAAGAAGACGTCGGCCCCGAAATCCTCGCCAACCTCGAACACCGCGGCCACATCCTCGCCCGAGTCCCCCACCTCGGCGGCCCCTGCGCCATGCAAGCCATCCGAATCCTCGACAACAACATCCGCCAAGCCGCCTCCGATCCGCGACGCGATGGGTGGGCGGGGGCGTATTAGGAAGGAAGGCGAGGGCGCTGCCCTCGACCCGCTGGGGCGTCGCCCCAGGCCCCATATATTTGAGGGTGCAGGGGGCTCGGCCCCCTGCTGGTGCTAAGCGACCGCCACCCAGCCGGTATTGCCGGTGCCGCTCTGCTTGATCCAGAACGTCACGCCCGCCCCACCGTCGAGGTTGCGGTAATCCGAGCCCGGCGGCGCGCTGACCGCGCCTTGCGGCGAGCCACGGCCGATCGACGCGGTGGCCCCGGTGGCCTCGCTGCCGCTGGCCAGCCGCAGCTTGCCCGAGCCGCGCGGGCGCAAAGTAAGATCACCGTTGCCGGCGCTGCGCAGCGTGGTGGTGCCCGAGGCGTCCGGCGCCAGGTAGTCGGGCAGGGCGAAGCGCCCGGCGCGCCACATGCCGAAGGTGGCGATCCATTCCACATCGCCGTCGGCCGCCACGGTGAGGTCGCCGCGCGTCCAGTTTTCCTGCAACGGGTTGCTGCCGACGCGGGCAAAGGAGACGGCGGCGTTGCAGCGCACCAGCAGGGTGCGTTCCTCGGGCAGCGGCGGGGCGGCGTAGCCTACCGCGGTGGCGCCGCTGCCGTTGCCGGTGATGGTCACCGGCACCGTGGTGCCGATGGCGCCATAGCCGGTGCCATAGGTGAGCACGACGATGCCGATGAGCGCGCCGTTGCTGATCACCGCCTGGGCCGACGCAGCACTTCCGACCCCGCCGATGGCAACCGTGGCGGTGGTGTAGCCGCTGCCGCCGGCGGTGACGCGGATGAAGCTGATGCGCCCGGCCCAGGCCGCCTGGTTGCTGCCGATGATCGCCTGCACGCCACTGGGCGCACTGGTGATCATGATGCTGTCGGCAATGTCGGGGAACACCACCGTCTGGCGCCCGTCCAGCAGCACCGGGTTGGCGATGAAACGCGCGGTGAAGTCGTGCCGGTTGCCGCGCACCAGCACGCTGTCGGTGTCGGCGCGCAGGCACTGGGCGGCCGTACGTCCGGTGAAGTCGTTGTCGGCGACAACAGCGTTGCGCGGGCCGTCGCGCAGCCACACGCCCTCGCCGGTGCCCGACATGGCGATGCGGTTGGCGGTGATTGCCAGGTTGGAACAGGCGATGCCGAAATTCTGCCCGAAGCTGTCGGTTTCCACGTTGGTGGCGCAAACGCCAAAGATGCTGAACTCGGCGAGCGAATTGCCCGCCACGCGCAGGTTGGTGCTGCCGCCGCAGTTGATGCCGTAGCCGTGGCCCAGCACCTGATTACCGCTGATGTCGCTGTCGATGGCGCCGCCGCAGTCGATGCCATACAGCGCACCGCCGGTGATCGTGTTGCCGGTGACGCGGCTGGCGGCGACATTGGCCAGGATGCCGGCGCCGCTATTGCCCATGGTGCCGTTGTCGGCGCACAGATTGCCCTGGATCAGCAGCGCCCGGCCAGCCGCGGTGATGCCATAGATCGTGTTGTCGTGACAGATGTTGCCGGCCACGACCACGCCCACCGCATCGGGAAAGCTGTTGCCCCAGACCGGCGGTTCGGTGTTCACCACGTTGTAGTTGCCGATCGCGATGCCGCGCAGATTGGCCCAGCTTCGGTTGCCGGCCACCTGCACCAGGCGTGCGCGCTGCACCCGGGCCGCGTCGTTGAAGTCGATGTTCAACCCGTATTTCGCGTTGTCATGCGCGCGGCAGTCGCTGACCAGCACGCCAGCACAGGCCTGCACCCACAAGCCGTGCGCGGCATTGCCCGAAAAGGCACAGTCGCGGATCACGTGGCGCACCACGGCGGGGTCAGAGGCGAGCAGCACCAGCCCGCTGCCCAGCGTGGCACCGGCGGCATTGATGAAGGCGCACCGATGAAGGTCGCTGCTGGTGCACGCCGCCGTCAGCAGCACGCCCCAGCTTTCCACATTCACGCTGGCGCGGTTGGCGTCGAAGGTGATGCCATCGGCACGCAAGCCCGGCGCCTGCACGCTGATCCAGGCGCCGTTGCCCACCTGCGCGCCGCGCTTGAGCACCGACAGCCCGGGCGTGCCCAGCAGCACCGTGTTCGCCTGGGCGATGGTCCATTGCCCGTCGATGCGGTAGGTTCGCGGCCCCAGCCGCACCGGCCGGCCGGAACCAACCGCGGCGGCAAAGGCGGCGGTGTCGTCGGTCACGCCGTCGCCGACCGCGCCGAAGCTTTCGGGCCCCACGGCATCAGCCAACAGCGCCGCCAGGCTGCGCGTGGCCGAGGTGCCGGCGGCCACCGCCACGGCGGCCGAGGCATTGGTGGTGCCGCTCAGCGCGCCGACCGGCAAGGCCGACAGCACGCCGGCCGACAGCGCAAGACCGCTGCCCACGGCGATGGTTTCCGGCGCACCCGCCCCGGCGCTGCTGCGGCCCATCAGCCCGCCCGCCGGCAGGGTGATCGCCGCCTGCATGCCGGCCAGCAGCTGGGCGCGGCTGATGCGGCGCACCACGCCGCCCTGGCTCGCCGGCAGGGCATCGGTATCCGCCGCCGCCAGGGCGGGGGTGAGTTCTGCGATCGTCGGCATCGCTAGCCTCCAATCAGGATGGGGTTGCCGTTCTCGTCGGTGATCACAGCGCCACCGCCGGCCTGCAACGCGCCCGACGGCGTTTGCTGTGCCGCCAGCGCCAGCACCGGCAGCGCCACGGCGCGGCCCAGCACGCGGCCGCTGGTGGTGGTGAGCGTCACCTGGAGGCGATAGGTCGTGCCCGCTTGGCCGCCCGACAGCCAGACCACCGCCACCCGCCCGTCGGCGACGATGTCGCCCACCAGCAGATGGCCGCTGCCGGCCGGGCTGGGCGCCACCGCTACCGCGGCGATGGCATCGCTTTCGTGGCCGGCCAGGGCCGCGGAAATATCGAGTTCATAATCCAGCACGTCGGCCGGGTCCTTGGCCGGCCACGACAGCAGCGGCGGGGAGGACAGGCTGGTGCCGCGCGGCACTGGCGCGAAGCCGTCGAGCACCACGCGCCGCGCCGTGCTGGGTCGCCAGACCCGGGAGATGGTTCCGGACATTGCAGTGCCCCTCTCAATATTCGACGATGACGAGGCCGGCGGCACCGGCGGCACCGGCGAAGTTGCCGCCCCCACCCGCGCCCCCGCCACCCGGCGAAGCACCGATGCTGGGCAGGCCCGACGACGCCGCCCCGCCCCCGCCACCGGAGGCTGCCGGACCGCCATGCCCGCCATAGCCGGCCGCACCGCCGTTGAAGCCGGCATTGCCGGGGCCGCCGCCCATGTTCACCGCACCGCCGCTGCCCGAGCCGCCGGCGCCGGAATTGCCCTGCCCGGCCGCCAGCGATCCCTGCCCGCCGGTGCCACCCGAAGCCGAGGCAAAAGCGCCAAAACTGCTGGCCCCGCCATTGGCGCCGGAATTGCCGGCCGCTGAGCACGCGTTGTTAACCCCGCCCGCGCCGGCGGCGCAGACGGTGACCGCGACGACCTGGCCCGTCCCGACGGCGAATACGCCCTCGGCATAGCCGCCACCGCCGCCGCCGCCGCCCCCGCCCGACGTGGTGTTGCCGCCGCCGCCGCCGCCGCCGCCGATCGCGCGCACCCGCAGCCGCGTCACGCCGGCGGGCACCACGAAGGAACCGTTGGCAGTGTACGCCTGCATCGTCGCGAAGCCCGGCCGCAAGTCCGGCAGCCGATAGGCCAGCGTGGGCGCGGTGAACAGCGCCGCGATATGCGCGCCGGTGATGCTCGCCTGCCCGTTCGCCACCGTTACCGTGGCCAGCCCCACCCAGCCGCTATCAACCGCTGGCGCCACCTGGGTGCCCGTGGTGGCCGGCACGCCCGGCTTGAGCTGCAACTGCACCCGCTGCACCCGGCGCGTGTTCTGCGCCGTGCCGCTGTTGGCTGGGCCAAGATAGGGCGCCGCCGGGTTGGCCGCGTTGTAGTATGGCAGCACGACCGGGTCGATATCCGTCTCCAGGAAGCTCGCCTGGATCAGCGAAGTAGCCGACTGGCCCGAGGTAGTGGGCGCACTCAGCGTGAAGCTGGTGGCCGCGAGGTTCACGCCCATCTTCATCAGCGCCGAGGCAGTGTCGGCCGCCAGCGCGCCATACGACGCCGCATCCAGCGTGGACAGCTGGGTGATGCTGCCAGGGGCCACCAATACCGCCATCGTGGCCGGCGCGGTCGGCCCCACGGCAAGCCCGTCGACCACGCTGGAGGTGCCGAGCACCGCGCGCATCAACGCCCCCAACGCCACCATGGCGTTGCGGTTGGTGGACAAAAGGTCGGTGTCCAGCGGAATGCTGCCGGGATAGACGATGTTGCGATCCATTGAGACCTCGCCAAAAGGTTGATGTCTTGCCAACGGCAAAGGCGCTGGGCATGAAGCGAGGCCAGGGCTTTGCCCTGGACCCACCAGGGGCCAAGCCCCTGGACCTCGTCACTTAAGTGTTGGGTTTCCAAAGGCCCTCGGCCTTTGGTGGGTGCAGGGCAAAGCCCTGGCTTTGCCGTTGTCTTAGTTTTCGATCCGCACCCAGG
>JBBQOT010000243.1:0-5212 GCA_038331165.1 Acetobacterales bacterium | reverse complement strand
CCGCCTCCAGCGCCGCCAGCACAAGTGCGCGCAGCCGGCCGCGCTCGGCGCTGGTGTAGCCGGGAAACAGCAGGTTGGCCGCCGGCGCCACGCGCAGCCACAAACCCTCGATCAGCCGCAGCAGGCTGGGCATCCGCGCCGCGCGATAGACGGTGAAATGGAAGGCGCGGATCGCCGGGATCATCTCCGCCGGCTGTTGGCGTGGGCGCAGGCGCACGATTGCCGCGTCCGCCGCGCGCAACGCCTCCCGGTCGGCCATGGTGAGGCGGGAGGCGGCGTGGAAGGCGGCCAGCCCCTCCAGCGACAGGCGAATCTCCTTCAACTCGCGCAGATGCGCCGCCGACAGCAGCGGCACCCGCATCCAGCTATTCGGCTCCGCCTCGATCGCGCCTTCGGCAGCCAGCCGCGCCACCGCCTCGCGCACAGGGGTTGGCGAGATTTCCAGCGCCGCCGCCAGCCCGCGGATGGTTATTTTGGTGCCCGACGCGAACCGGCCCGACATCAGCGCCTCACGCAGTTGCGCCCAGGCATGGTCGCGCAGGGTTCGCGACGGCGGCGGATCCAGTGCATTCAGGATTGGGTTCATGCGGCTCCCTTGGCCATGCGTCGTTCGATGTGTCGCGAATAGGCGGCCATGGCGGTGCAGCCGCAGAGGTAGATTGCCCCGATGAACACATATGGCTCGATATAGAGCCCCCACCACGCCGCGTCTGACCGAGCGATGTTTGCAGTGCCCAGCAGGTCCATCATCGAAATCACCACCACCAGCGAGGTATCCTTGAAGGCGGCGATGAAGATGTTCACGAGCGACGGCACCACAACGCGCAACGCCTGTGGCAGCACGACCAGCCACTGCATCCGCCACCAGCCCAGCCCGAGGGCTGCTGCCGCATCCTTCTGGCCTTGCGGCACCGCCGCCAGCCCGCCGCGCAGCGCCTCGGCCATGTAGGCGGCGAAGAACAGCGCGAACGCCAGTAGCGTGCGCACCAGCTTGTCGACGTCCACGCCCGGCGGCAGCAGCAACGGCAACAGGATGGAGGCGACAAACAACAGGCTGATCAGCGGCACCCCGCGCAGGAACTCGATATACGCCACCGCCAGCCAGCGGATCAGCGGCGGCCCCTCGCGCCGGGCCAACGCCAGCGCCACGCCCAGCACGAAGCCCAGGCCGGTTCCCACGGCCGCCAGCATCAGCGTCAGTGGCAGCCCCGCCCATAGCCGGCTCGGCACCGGCACCAGCCCGAACACCCCGCCGTACATCAGCGCCGCAATCAGCGCCAACCCGGCCGCCCAGGCCAGCCCCACCAGCCGCAACCGCCGCCGCCCGGTGGGTGCGCCGAGCGCCAGGAGTGTCACGACGATCAGGCTCAGGAACACCACGCAAGCCAATCCCGCGCGCCAGTGCTCGGCATAGGGGAAGGTGCCGAACAGGATCTGTCGCCAACGGTCCTGGACGAACGACCAGCAGAACCCGCCGGCTTGCACGCATTGCTTGATGTCCGCAGGCGCGGTCATTGCATCGGTGACGAAATAGCGCCAGGCCACCGGCACGATCTGCCATAGCAGCCACAGCATCAGCAGCGTTGCCAGCGCGTTGGGCGCCGAGGCGAAGAACAGCGACCGTACGCGCTGCAACGGCGCGATACGCAGTGCCGGCGGCGGGCGCGGGGAAGCGGTCATGTGCCGCGCTGCAACAGCCGGGCATTCCAGCCGTTCATCGCCAGCGCGGTAGCCAGGCTCAGCACCAGATACACCGCCAGGGTGATGGCAATGCACTCTACCGCCCGGCCGGTTTCGCTGATCGCCACGTTGGACACCCGCACCAGGTCGGGATAGCCGATTGCCACGGCCAGTGAGGAGTTCTTGGTCAGGCTCATGAACTGGCTTGTCAGCGGTGGAATGGCGATGCGCAGCGCCAGTGGCATCACCACCAGCCGTGTCGCTTTGGGGCGGCTCAGCCCGAGGCTGGCCGCTGCTTCTGTCAGGCCCTTCGGAACACCCAGAATACCGCCGCGGATTGTCTCGGCGGCAAATGCACCCTGATAGAAAACCAGCGCCCAGACCAAGGCCACCATCTCGGGCGAAAGGGTCGTGCCGCCGGCGAAGTTGAAGCCGCGCAGCACGGGCACGTCGAACGCCATTGGCTGCGCGAAGGCCAGTGCCCCCAGCGGCAGCAACACGGGCAGCAGCCACGCAATCCGGCGCCGCGCTATCACCGCCAGAACAATCCCAAGTGCCAGCGCCGCCAGCGCCCAGCCGAACGCCGGTTGCCAGCCCAGCACCGGCACGATCAGCCCGCGGTTCGACAGAAAGACGCCGGGCACCGGGTTCCACGCCAACCGCGGCCCGGGCAGCACCCGCACGATCAACTGGTGCCAGAACATCAGTTGCAGCAGCAACGGCGTGTTGCGCGCAATCTCCACATAGAGCTTGGCGGCACCGGCGGTCAGTGGATTGTGCGAAAGGCGCAGCAACGCCACGGCCACGCCGGTGAAGGCCGTGAGGGCGATGCCGATGGCCGCCACCTGCAGCGTATTGCCCAGGCCGGCCGCGAAGGCGAGCAGAAAGCTGTCGCCGGCGACGTACCCCACCGGGTTGTCGCCCAGTTCGAACGACGCCGGGCCCCACAGGAAGTCGATGCCGAGATCGAGCGAGCGGCGCGCAAGGTTGGCGGCAAGATTGCCGTGGAACCACAAGAGTGCCGTCAGAACGGCCAGCCCGGTGCCCACCTGCCATATGGCGGCACGCACCCGGGGCTGGCCCCACAGCCTTGACAGTGCCGAGCGCTGCGCGCGCTGCGGCACTGCTTGGGGCCTTTGCGTCAACGCCAGAGTGGCACCGCCTGAAGGCCGCCGTCGCGGGTCAGCTTGTTCGGCCCCCGGTCAAGCCCGAACGGCTTGCCGTAGTTGCGATCCCAGATCTCGCTGTAGTTTCCCACCGCCTTGATGACGTTGTGGGTGAAGGTGTCGGTCAGCCCGGCCTTGGAGCCCATGGTGCCGTCCACGCCCAGGAAGCGCCGCACCGCCGGATCCTTGCTGGTCTTGGCGACCTCATCGACGTTGGCCGATGTGATGCCCATTTCCTCGGCGGTGACAACTGCCCAGTGGACCATTTTCATGGCCTTGGCCGACATCACGTCGTCGGCACGGACGATCGGGCCCATGTCTGATTTGGCAAAGAATTCAGGCAGGATCACGTGGTCGGCCGGAACCTTGAGGCGGGCGCGGCGGGTGGCCAGGAAGGGCGGCTCCATCGTGACCACGTCGCAGCGGCCTTCCTCGTACAGCGGAAACAGCTGTGCCGAGGTTTCGATCGCCACCGATTTGAAGGTCATGTTGCGCGCGCGAAAGTAGTCGGCGATCAGGCTGTCGGTGATGGTGCCGGCGACGATGCAGATCGTGGCCCCGTTGAGGTCGGCAAGCTTGGTGGCACCGCTGCGCTTGTTCACCATGAAGGCCTGGCCGGAAAACAGGGTGGGGCCAATGAAATCCAGCCCGAGTTCGGTCTGCCGGCCAACCGTGTCGGTGATAGCCAGGCCCGCCATGTCGACCTCGCCCGACTTCACCCCGGGGATGCCCTGCGCGAAGGTCATTTTCACGAACTCGACCTTATCGCCAGACCCGAGGATGGCTGCCGCCATGCCACGACAATAATCGACGTCGAAGCCGACCCACTGGCCCTGTGCGTTCAGCGACGCGAGGCCGGGCACGTTCTCATAGATCCCGCACTTGAAGACGCCGCGATCGCGGATCGACTTGAG
Source organism: Acetobacterales bacterium (assembly GCA_038331165.1). GTDB lineage: Bacteria > Pseudomonadota > Alphaproteobacteria > Acetobacterales > Acetobacteraceae > CAMDGX01. Next base: position 1,452 of record JBBQOT010000243.1, on the reverse strand, counting down.
CTGGCTGCCGCTCTGCGTGCCCTGCGCCAGGGCGGGCATGGCGGTAGCCAGAAGAGCTGCGGCGACAAGCAAAGACTTGAACATGGTGCACTCCCTCGATGTGTTCGTTGTGTTGGACCGCGGGTCCGACCTTGGCCGTGTGTTTCGCCGGTGGTTGGCGTCTGGCGGAAAGTTCCGTCGGGTTCCAATCACTAGCCCCTGGGCTTTGTGGGCCGATTCACCGAACGCATGAGATTCAGGCGCCGGGATCGGACCACGTGAGCGATATCCAAGCGACAGGACGCAAGTCCCGCTCGCACTATCCTTGATCAACAAGTCTACGCGTCGCCCGCCTCTGTTCCGCGTTCCGCGGTGCCTATTCCCGCACAGGCCAACATACTGGGCACCAAGATAAGAATGTACGATACAGCAACGCGAAACCCGGCCGAACACAAGGGTGTGCCGGACCGGACGTGGTCGGAGGCCCGTCGCCTCACGACAATGCGATACCATATCACATCGTGCGTCAAGCGCGGTGTTGTGCTGCATTCCCGCCGGGTCGCCCCATAGTTGATCCGCAATAGCGCCGCCGGGATCATGGTTGGCGAGCAACGCCAGCACGGCGTGGGCGGTGTCGGAGTAGTGGAACCCCGCGCCCCCCCCCGCAGGACCTGCCCTTTCCGGTGCCAGTTCAGCTTCTATGCGTCGTTGCCTGCGCCAAAAGCCTAGCCGCTATATTCCGGGCAGCGTGCACTTGAACGAGCCGGATGCCGCGAACCGTTGTAAATCCAACCACCGAAAATACTGACTCATGATCAGGTAAGCATGGGGCTTCGCCCCAAACCCCAGCAGGACTCGCGCGCGCTTCCGCGCGACGGCCAAGCCCCTGCACCTTAATCGTAAGAAAATTAATGGGTTTCCAAAGGCCGTCGGCCTTTGGCGGGTCCCCGTCGGCGCGGCTTCGCGCCACGGGACCCGCAAAGGGTCAGAGACCCTTTGATCCCGTTACCGTTAGTGGTCATGCAAGCTGCCACCAGTCGAACCGGCGCATTGATTTGGGGCTGCTGGCGCAGCCAAGAAACTCTTGGCATCCCCAGATCATTGACCCATTGGAATTTTTAGTTTTTTTACAGAATAGGTCCAGGGGCTTGGCCCCTGGCGGGTCTGGGCAGGGCCCCGCCTCCCTTATCTTAGTGACTAAGGGGTAGAGCCCTGGCCTTTGGCTTTCTCTATCAGTCCATCATTCAAAGGGTTGGGTATAAGATCAGGCACCGGGGGGCAAGGCCCCCGCCAAAGCGATACCAAATCCTACCTTGTGCCAATAAATATTATGATATCGTAACGATTAAGGTGGCATTCGGCGATGTTGGTCAGACGGGTTTTTTGAACGGGCGGAGTGGGCCGGGGCTGTAGTTGCGTAGGCGGTAGCGTTCGGCGCGGGTGAAGGCGGGTGGACGGGGTGGGCGCGGGGTG
>JBBQOT010000242.1:0-5213 GCA_038331165.1 Acetobacterales bacterium | reverse complement strand
CGCGGTCGCGCAGCCAGCGGAAATCGGCGGCATGCGGCAGCATGATCCAGCACGGCTTGCCCATGGCGCCGGCGAGATGGGCAACCGAGGTGTCGACGGTGACCACCAGGTCCAGCACGGCGATGCAGGCAGCGGTATCGGCGAGGTCGGCGAAACCGGGGCCGGGGGTTTGGACGGTGGGGAGATCGGAGAGGACGACCTCGTCGTCGGCGGTGATCTCTTTCTGCAGGACCTGCCAGTTGATGCCGGGCAGGGCGAGCAGGGGGGCGACGTCGGCGCGGGTCAGCGAGCGGTGGCGGTCGCCGGCATGGTCGGGGTTGCCGGCCCAGACCAGACCGATGCGGGGGCGCGGGCCGAGGCGGGCGTGCCAGCGCTTGAGGCGCTCGATGTCGGCGTGCAGGTAGGGCACGCGGGCGGGAATGGTTGAAAGCTCGGTGCCGAAGGCGCGCGGCAGGCTGGGCAGCGGGCAGTGCAGGTCGAAGGTGACGGTGCTGCCCTCGGCCACCACACGGTCGGCGAGGTCGGCCATGAGCGCGAGCAGCGGCGCCTGCACGGTGAGGATGACGCGGGCGCCGCGCTGGCGCAGCAGCGGCAGGTAGCGCGCGAACATGATGCTGTCGCCGAGACCCTGTTCGGCCCAGACTAGCAGGGTGCGCCCGGCGATCGGCTGGGCGCCGGTCCAGCGCAGCGCGGCGTCGCGGCCACCGAGGACGGGGGCGGGGACGGGGCGGGCCTCGTAGCCGTCCCAGCCGGATTTCAGCTCGCCCATGGTCAGCAGGCTGAGGCCCTCGCCGAGGCGGACGGTCGGCGAGGTGTCACCCGCCTGGCGGGCGGTGCGGAACCAGCGCAGGGCGCCGCCGGGCTGGCCGAGCTGGAGGTGGGCCTTGCCGAGGGCGGTGAAGGCGGGCAGGTGGCCGGCTTCGGCGGCCTGGGTGAACCAGACGACGGCTTCTTCCAGGCGGTCGAGGTCGGCGAGCACGCTGGCGACGTTGAAGCGGCCGGAGGGGTCGCGCGGGGCGAGGAACAGGGCGCGGCGGAATTCGTCGAGCGCGGCTTCGGTACGGCCGATGGCGCGCAGCAGGTGGCCGAGATTGGTGCGTGCCGCGGCGTGGTCTGGCTCGAACGCCAGGGCGTCGTTCAGCGAGTCGATGGCGCCGCTGATATCGCCCATCTGGGCGCGGGCGTTGGCGAGGTGGAAATAGGCTTCTGCCGAATCCGGGGCAATATCGAGAGCGGCGTAGTAGCGCTCCGCCGCCTGGGCCCAGTCGCCGAGGCGCGACAGGGCGTGGCCGTGCGCCAATCTGGCTGCGGCCTCGCGGGCAGTGGGGTCGGGCGGTTGGGCCATGGTCGCCACACTATGCCCGATGGATTGACGGCGCGTGAGCCCCTCTGGAAGATGATACCGCATCTCCATGGAGCCGGTGCATGATCGCTGTAACGCGCGAGGCGCGTGTGAACGTGCTGATCGGCACCGGGCATTTCCTGTCGCATTTCTACGTGCTGTGCCTGCCGCCGATGTTCCTGTTCTGGCAGGACGCGTTCGCGGTGAGTTTTGCCGAGCTGGGGCTGGCGGTGGCGCTGATGTCGGGGACGACGGCGGTGTTGCAGACGCCGGTGGGATTCCTGGTGGACCGGCACGGGGCGCGACGGTTCCTGGTGGGCGGCACCCTGCTGATGACCATTGCCATCGCGCTGATGGGGGCGGCGACGGCGTACTGGCAGATCCTGGCGTTGGCAGTGGTATCGGGGATCGGCAATTCGGTGATCCATCCGGCCGACTATGCGATCCTGTCGGCGTCGATTTCCAAGGAGCGGATGGGACGGGCGTTTGCCGTGCACACCTTCAACGGCAATCTGGGGTTTGCGCTGGCGCCGCCGGTGATGGTGTGGCTGGCGGCGATGCTGGGCTGGCGCGGGTCGATGGGGCTGGTGGGGCTGCTGGGGATTCCGCTGGTGGCGGCGATCCTGTGGCAGAGCCGCATCCTGACCGACCAGGTGCGGCCGGTGCAGGCGACGGGCGCACAGCCGGGTGGGCGGGCGTTGCTGATGACGCGGCCGATGCTGCTGTTCTTCACCTTCTTCCTGCTGTCGTCGATGGCCAGCGGCGGGGTGCAGAGTTGGCTGATCACGGTGCTGCATACGGTGCATGGGCTGGAGTTGGGCAGCGCGTCGTCGGCGTTGACCGCTTACATGGCCGGGGCGACGGCGGGGGTGCTGGTGGGCGGGTATTTCGCCGACCGGATCAGCAACCACCTGGCGTTTGCCTCGGTGGCGGTGGTGCTGGCGGCCGCGCTGGTGCTGCTGGTCGGGCTGGTGGCGTTGCCGGGGGCGGCGGTGATCGGGCTGATGCTGGGTGGCGGGATTGCGTTGGGGGCGAGCCGGACGCCGCGCGACATGATGGTGCGCGATGCGGCGCCGCCGGGGCAGATCGGCCGCGTGTTCGGCTTTGTCTCGGCCGGGCTGCCGCTGGGCGGCGCGCTGACGCCGGTGCCGTTCGGCTGGCTGATCGACCATGGGCGGCCCGAGTTGGTGCTGGTGCTGGTGGCCGCCATCCTGGTGGCCAGCCTGTTCTGCGCCGGGGGCGCGCGGGCGGCGTATCGGGCGCGGGTGCCGGCGCCCGCCGAGTAGGAATTTGGAGAATAGCTTGAAAGGTCGCCGAGGGCTTCGTACACCGAAGCCTCACGGCGCGCGCGCGGCATAGGGCGCCGAAAGGGAGGACAGGACATGAGCAGGATCGCACTGGTCACTGGTGGCACGCGCGGCATCGGCGCGGAGATCAGCCGGCAGTTGAAGGCCGCCGGGCGCACGGTGGTTGCCTCCTACGCCGGCAACGATGCCGCCGCGCAGGCGTTTCATGACGAGACCGGGATTGCGGTGAAGAAGTTCGACGCCGGCGATTTCGCGGCGTGCCAGGCGGCCGTCGCGGCGATCCATGCCGAACTGGGCAAGATCGAGATCCTGGTGAACAACGCCGGCATTACCCGCGACGCCACCATGAGCCGGCTGACGCGAGACATGTGGGATGCGGTGATCGATACCAACCTGGGCTCGTGCTTCAACCTGTGCAAGCTGACCTTCGACGACATGCGCGCGGCCAAGTTCGGCCGGGTGGTTAATATCGGCAGCATCAACGGCCAGGCCGGACAGTATGGGCAGGTGAACTACGCCGCCGCCAAATCGGGCATCCACGGCTTCACCAAGGCCTTGGCGCAGGAGGGTGCGCGCTTCGGCATCACCGTGAACGCGATTGCGCCGGGCTATGTCGATACCGAGATGGTGCGCGCGGTGCCGCCAGACGTGCTGACCAAGATCGTGGCGCGCATTCCGATGGGGCGGCTGGGCCAGGCGGCGGACATTGCCCGCGGTGTGCTGTTCCTGACCGCCGAGGAGGCCGATTTCATCACCGGCTCGACGCTGTCGATCAACGGCGGGCAGCATATGTACTGAGCGCGGAATGCGGGCTAAAACCTAAAAAAGGCGCGGCAAGCAGATAGAGAACCGCGAATGTCTTTCAGGTCACTGAGCGTGACCAGAAGGAAGGTGACTGTCACCACCAACGCGAGGATGAGAAACGCGATTATCGCGCGATATTCGAGTTTGGTCATTGGGGGTGTCTCTCTTTGTTTCACGTACTATTCATCGTAAGGAACGATGCCAGGTCAGCGAAGGCCAGGGCTTTGCCCTGGACCGACCAGGGGCCGAGCCCCTGGACCTCATCACTTAAGAAATGGGTTTCCAAAGGCTCTCGGCCTTTGGTGGGTCCAGGGCAAAGCCCTGGCCTTGCCTTTCTAGATCGGTCAATCATTAGGACGTTGGTATGAGCCGGCGTTTCGGCACCAGGATGCGCGGTGCCACGCTGGCGGGCTGTGGCGCCATTGCGTTGTGGTCAGCGTTGGGGCTGCTGTCGCGCGCCGCTGCCGCGGTGCCGCCGCTGCAACTGACCGCGATGGCGTTTGCCGTGTCGTCTGTGCTGGGGCTGGCGCTGTTGGCGGTGCGCGGCGAGTTGGGCGTGCTGCGGCAAAGGCCGATGGTGTGGCTGCATGGCGTGGCCGGGCTGTTCGGGTTCCATGCGTTCTATTTTGCCGCCCTCGCCTGGGCGCCGCCGGCCGAGGCGAACCTGATCAACTACCTTTGGCCGCTGCTGATCGTGCTGTTCTCGGCCGCGTTGCCGGGCATGGCGCTGACGCGGTGGCACCTGGCCGGCGTGGGGTGCGGGGTGGCGGGGTGCGCGGTGCTGCTGGGCGGCGGGGCAGGGCTGACGGAAGGCGCGGTGCCGGGCTATCTGATGGCGCTGGGCAGCGCGGTGACCTGGGCGGTGTATTCGGTGTTGGCGCGCCGGCTGGCGGCGGTGCCGACCGGGGCGGTAGCGGGGTTCTGTGCCGCGACCTCGGTGCTGGCGGCGGCCAGTCATGTGGCCTTTGAGGTGACGGTGGTGCCGGATGCTGCGGTGCTGGCGACGGTGCTGGTGCTGGGCATCGGGCCGGTGGGGGCGGCGTTCTTTCTGTGGGACCTCGGCATGAAGCGCGGCGATCCGCGGCTGCTGGGAACGCTGGCCTATGCGACGCCGGTGGTCTCCACGGTGCTACTGGCGGCGGGCGGGTATGGCGATCTGACGCCTTCAGTGGCGGTGGCGGCGGGGCTGGTGGCGCTGGGGGGCGTGCTCGCTTCGCGGGGATAGATTGATTGCAACCGCGGTGAAGAGTGATCCCGCGTTAGGCACGGCCAGGGCAAAGCCCCATAGGCGCGAAGATAGGAAGGCTGGGCTCTGCCCAGACCCGCCAGGGGCCAAGCCCCTGGACCTTAAATATATGAAAATAAATGGGTTTCCAAAGGCCGTCGGCCTTTGGTGGGTCCCTGCGGTGCGGCTCCGCGCCGCAACGGCAAAGCCCTGGTCTTTTCTTTTTTATCAGGTCAATCGTCAGGATGAGCAAAAAAGGGGGCCCCCTGCGGGACGCCCCCTTTTCCATGATGGGTGTTGGCCGGGACTAACCCAGCCGTTCGCCATGCAGCACCACGTCGAGCCCTTCACGCTCCTCTTCGTCGGTGACGCGCAGGCCGATGATGACGTCGACGATCTTCAGCAGGATGAACGTTGCCACCGCGGTGTAGGCGATGGTGGCGCCAACCGCGATCACCTGGTTGGTGAACAGGGCCATGCCGCCGATGTAGACGCCCTCGGCGTTCTTGGCGTCGGCCGAGAGCGGGCCGAAGGC
>JBBQOT010000241.1:0-5220 GCA_038331165.1 Acetobacterales bacterium | reverse complement strand
GCGGATCACGCCGCGCCAGAACTCCTTCGTCCGCTCGGCGCCGACGCCGAAGGTGGGCAGGCGGTCATGGCCCCATTGCGTGATGGCATCGGTGACCTTGCCCATCAACACCGAGATCACGTGCAGCGCGCCAAAGCGCTGGCCGGTGCGGTAGACTGCCGAGAGCGCTTTTTGCGCGTCGATCGTGCCGTCGAACAGGCCGACCGGGTTGGCGCAATTATCGCAATGGCCGCATTGCCCCGGCAGAGCCTCGCCGAAGCAGGCCAGAAGCTGGCGAGTGCGGCATTCCGTGGTTTCGGTCAGCGAGATCATCGCCTCCAGCCGGGCACGCATGGCGCGCTTTTGGGCCTCGGGGGCGGCCGAGGATTGCAGCCAGTAGCGGGCGCGGGCGATGTCTTCGCCGCCGTACAGCAGCAGGGTCTCGGCGACTTCGCCATCGCGGCCGGCGCGGCCGATCTGCTGGTAGTACGCCTCGGGGCTGTCGGGCATGTCGAGATGGGCGACGAAGCGCACATCGGGCCGGTCGATGCCCATGCCGAAGGCGATGGTGGCGACCACCACCACCGCCTCGCCAGAGCGGAAACGCTTGGCCGCTTCGCGCTTGATCCCAGGCGCCAGCCCGGCATGGAAGGCGACGGCGGGAACCCCCTTGGCATTGAGCGAGGCGGCCATGCGCTCGGTCTTGGCGCGGCTGCCGCAATAGACGATGCCGGCCTCGTTCTTGTGGCGGGCGAGAAGGGCCAGCAACTGGGCGGTCTCGCCCGCCTTGGCTTCGGCGGTAACGTGCAGGTTGGCGCGGTGGAAGCTGGCGGCGAAGATTTCGGCGCGCGGCATGTCGAGTGCCGCGAGGATGTCTTCGCGGGTGCGCGGGTCGGCGGTGGCGGTCAGCGCCAGGCGCGGCACGCCGGGAAATAACTGCGCCAGGCGGGCGAGGTCGCGGTATTCCGGGCGGAATTCGTGGCCCCATTGGCTGACGCAATGCGCCTCGTCGATCGCCACCAGGGCGATTTCCTGGCGTTGCAGGCGTTCCAGCGTGCCCGGCGACAACAGGCGCTCGGGCGAGACATAGAGCAGGTCGAGCATGCCGGCATCGAGCTCGCGGCCGACGCGGCGATGCTCCTCGGGCTCAAGCTCGGAATGCAGCGCGCCGGCGGCCACGCCGAGTTGGCGCAGGGCGGCGACCTGGTCGTCCATCAGCGCGATCAGCGGCGAGATCACCACCGCCGTGCCGTGCCGGACCAAAGCTGGGATCTGGTAGCACACCGACTTGCCGCCGCCGGTGGGCATCAGCACCAGCGCGTCGCCTCCGTCGAGCACGTGGGCAATCGCCTGTTCCTGCAGCCCGCGGAAGCTGGGGAAGCCAAACACGCGGCGCAACACCGAACGCGCCTGCTCGGCGGGGGCGATGTTCTGCGCGAGAAGGGTGGCGTCCAAGGTCGGCTCAGCGCGCGCGGACGACGATCTCCACCCGGCGGCTTTCCTCCTCGCTGCCGACCGCGTTCACCGCACCCTCGGCGACGCGCGACAGCCGGGCCGGTTCGATGCCGGCCCCGGTCAACATGTCGCTGACCAGTTGGGCGCGCAACAGGGAGAGGTAGAGGTTGGCCTGCTGGCTTCCCGCGGCGCTGGAGAAGCCGAAGATTTCCACCCGCATCGCCGGATTTGCCTTGGCATAGGCCACGGCAGCGGCCACCACGTCGCGCGCCGCCGGCTCGAGCTCGGCGGACCACTGGCCGAAGAAGACGAGGAATTTCTGCTCGGCACGCGCTGGCGCGGTGACCAGGGCGACGACAAGGGCGAGCAAGGCGGGCACGATCAACAGGCGGCGGCGCATGTGCGGATTCTCCCTGGCGGAAACCAAGTGCGTAGGTGCGCCAGCGCGCGTTGCCGCGTCAATCGCGATCACGCCCTAGCCCGCCGCCGCAATGGCCTTGCCGCCCGACAGACGCCAGATTCGGTCCAGCCGTTCCGTGCCGATCAGGCGGTGGGCGATCAGCAGCACGGTGCGGCCCGGGGCGGCATCGTTCAACGCCAGGAAGAATTCGCGCTCGGTGGCCGCGTCGAGCCCGGCGCAGGGTTCGTCGAGCACCAGGATGGGTGCGTCGGACAGCAGGGCGCGGGCCAAAGCGAGGCGGCGCCCCTGGCCGCCGGAGAAGCCGAGCCCGCCCTCGCCCACCCAGGTATCGAGGCCGTTAGGGAGGGCGCGGACGAGGTCGGCAATGCGAGCGCCATCGAGCGCGGTCCATAGCCGGGCATCGTCCAGCACCGCGCCAGAGGGGGCGCCGAGCAGCAGGTTGGCGCGGATGGTGTCGCTGAACAGGTGGGTGGATTGCGAGAGCCAGGTGCAGCGGGCGCGCACCGCCGCGTCGTTTAGCGTGGCGATGTCGACCCCGCCGAGCAGGATGCGGCCGGCATCGGGGTGGGCGACCTTCAGCAGCAGGGCGGCGAGGGTTGACTTGCCGGCGCCGGACGGGCCCAACAGGGCGACGCGGCTGCCCTGGGGAATGTCGAGGGTCAGGCCGTCGAATACCGCGGCGCGGTCGGGCGACCAGGCGAAGTGCACTGCTTCGAAGCGCAGCGCGCTGCCGGTGGGCATCGCGGCGGCGGGGGGTGCCGGGGGCAAGGGCGAGTCGGCGATATCGAGCACGCGGGCGGCGGCGTGGGCAGCGTGGCCGGCGGCGACCCCGACGCGCGGCAGCACCGCCCCCGCCTCGACCGCCGCCCCCCCCTGGCCGGCGCGGCCGGCCAGCGCCGCGCCGCCGCCGCCGAGCATCGCCACCAGCACTGCGAGCAGCGCCGCCTGGCCGGCCAGGAAGGCCGCGGCCCCGGCGAGTGCCGCGCGACCCGCCACGGCATGCTGGGCGGCGAGCAGCCCGGCCTCGCGGCCCTGCACGATGGCGAGCATGCGGCCCTCGGCACCGAAGGCGCGCACCTCGCGCAGGCCGGTCAGCGTGTCGAGGCAGGCAGTGCGCAACTGGCCAAACGCGCTAGCGATGCGCCCGCCGGCATGCCAGCTGGCGCGCGCGGCGGCCAGCGGCAGCACCAGGGAAGCGAGCACGAACAACGCACCGACCACCAACGCCAGGACCGGGTCGTGCCGGCCGATCCACCACGCGAGCACCGGCAGCAGCACGACCGCGCCCGCCAGCGGCACGACGATGCGGATGTAGAGGATGTCCAGCGCCTCGATATCGTTCACCAGGCGGGAGAGCACGTCGCCGGCGCGGCGAAAGCCCAACCCGCCAGCGGCGCGGGCGGCGAGGCCGCGGAAGAACCACACGCGCAGCGCGGCCAGGGCGCGAAACATCGCGTCGTGGGTGGCCATGCGTTCGGCGTAGCGGAGCACGATTCGCAGCAGCCCGACGCTGCGCAGGGCAAGCGGGGCCGCGAGCGCGGTGCCCAGCGCGGCGCCGGCGACCATCACGCCCGATTGCGTCATCAGCAGCAGCAGCATGGCCAGGGCGGCAATTGCCACGAGCACGCCAGCGGCGAGAAACGGTGCTTGCGGCCGCCAGAGCGCCAGGATGCGCCAGATCGCTGTCATGCCGCCCCCCGGTTCGGCTGGGCGCGGCCGTCGCGCAGATCCAGCCGACGGCCGGAAAATGCGTGCGCGGCGGCGGCGTGGCTGGCCAGGATGACGGTGCGGCCGACGGCCAGGCGCCGCAGCCCGTCGAGCACCTCGGCCTCGGTGGCGGGGTCGAGATGGGCGGTCGGTTCGTCGAGCAACAGCAACGGAGCGTCCTTGAGGAAGGCCCGGGCGATGGCCACGTGCTGCGCTTGGCTGTTCGACAGGCCGTAGCCGCCGTCGCCGACCGCGGTGTCGAGCCCCAGCGGCAGGGTGGCGGCGACGCTGTCGAGGCGGGCGAAGCGGGCGGCTTCCTCGATCGCGGCATCGCTGGCCTCGGGGCGGGCGAAGCGGATGTTGTCGCGGATGGTGCCGGCGAACAGCACCGGGCGCTGGCCGATCCAGCCGACCAGGCGAGCCTGGGCGGCGGGCACCAGGGTGGCGCTGTCGGCACCATTCAGGGTTACGCGGCCGCTATCGGGGCGGATGAAGCCGAGCAGGATTTCCAGCACCGTCGATTTGCCGGCGCCGGACGGGCCGGTGAGGATCAGCGTCTCGCCGGCCGGCACGCGAAACGACAGCCCGTCCAGCGCCGGGCCGCGGCTGGCATCCCAGGTGAAGCGCACATCCTCGAAGGCGACGGCCACGCCGCGCGCGGCGACGTTGCGCACCGGCAGGGCGGGCGCGGCGGGCGGCTCGGGCGGCAGGGCGGCCAGCGCCTCGGCGGCCGGGCCGGCATGGCTGCGGTCCTGGTAGGCGGCGGCGAAACCGCGCAGTGGGGCGAAGAACTCGGGCACCAGCAGCAGCACCAGCAGCGCGTCGCCGGGCTGGGCCAGGGTGCCGGCCGACAGCGCGGCGACGGAGCGCAGTGCCAGCACCACGATGGCGGCGGCAAAGGCGCAGTCGAGTGCCGCCGACGACAGAAAGGCAACCGACAGCACGCGCATGGTGCGGCGGCGCAGCTCGTCGGCGGCGCGGCCGAGGGCTTGTGCCTCGGCTGCTGCGTGTCCTGCGAGCACGATGGTGGCGATGCCGCGCACGCGGTCGACGAAGCGGGATTGCAGGCGGGTCATGGCGGTGAACTGGCGGCGTGAGGCGGCGGCGGCACCCAGCCCGGCCAGCGCCATGCCCGCTGGCACCAGCAGCCCGGCGGCGGCCAGGATCGCGGCGGCGACGGGATCGACCCACAGCACGGCCAGGATCACCAGCGCCGGCCCGCCGAGTGCAAGCAGCGCGGCCGGGATCCAGCGGGCGAACAGCCCGTCCAGTGCCTCAACCCGGTCGACCACCACGGATGCCAAGGCGGCCGAATGGTGGCGGCGCAACAGGGCGGGGCCGGCGGCGAGGATGCTTCCCAGCGCCTCGCTGCGCAGGCGGCGGCGGGCGGCGGCGCCGGCGTCGAACCCGGCGCGTTCGAACAGCACTGCCAGGCCGGCGCGCAGGAGGGCGAGTGCCGCGAACAGGACGAGGGGCAGTGCGGCGTCGCGCGGCGCGCCGGTCAGTGCTGCCTGGAGCGCGAGCCCGGCGCAAACCGCCTGGCCGATGCCGGCGATGGTGCCGAGCAGGCCGAGCAGCACGGCGGGCACGGCCTCGCGCCGGGCCGCACGCATGCGCTGGCGCAGCCAATCGTCGGCCGGCGCATGCGGGGGGTGTTG
>JBBQOT010000240.1:0-5239 GCA_038331165.1 Acetobacterales bacterium | reverse complement strand
GGACCGTCGCCCTCGCTAGGATTGCCCAGTGGAGCATGGACCCGTGCCATTGTGTTGCGGGTGCGCTCTCCTGTCGCTATCCCAGGGACCGCGGCGCCATGCCGGCGATCTGCCTTGTTCTCATCCTGTTGTTCGCGCTCACCGGAATCAACAGGTCGTCAAACCACCTCGATGAGCAGGAAGCTGTTTTCATGAAGCCACTGACAATCATCGGCGCAGTCCTGATCGCCGCCGGCATCGCCGGCCTGGCGCTTGGCCGGTTTTCCTATGTTACGGAGACGAAGGTGATGAACCTCGGCCCGCTGACCGCTTCGGTTGACGAGGTGCATAATGTGGCCATTCCAGACATCGCCGGGATGGCGGCGATCGCCGTGGGCCTGGTGCTGATCGTGCTCGCCCGCCGGTCGACCTGACCCGGCGGTTCACTGGGCCGGTCGCAGAGTGGAGCGAAGAGCCAGGGCGGTGGGCGCCGCCCCGGCTGTGGAAGCTAATAGTAGAGCGGAAACCCGAAGTTCAGGGTGACGCCAGGCTGAGGGTAGTAGCGCGGCGGCACCAGGACGACCGGTGGTGCACCATAGTAAACATCCGGCCGCCTGTAGTGTCCACCATGGCGATACCTGTCGCGCCAATGCCCGTTGTTCCAGGCGGGCCTGCGGTACTCTTGCTCTCGGTCGGCGCGGCGCCCGCGGTTATCATGCCCCTGGGCAATGGCCGGAGAGGGAAGGGCGCCTGCTAGCAGGGCGATTGCGAGTGTTGCAGCCGCAACGCCATGGCGCACGCGGATGCGGGCGGTCACCGCGAAGCCCCCTGGCGCCGGGCCGGTCGCTCGTCGCGGTGGGTGTCCTCACGGAACACCTGGTCGGCGGCGCGCTTCTGCAGGTCGGACATGGAGGTATACAGGGCGGTGAAGGGCGGTATCAGATCCTGCGTGCCCTGGGCGTGTGCGGCGGCGAACTTGGCATAGCCTGCCATGCTCTCGGGTGCGGTCATCGTCGCCGTTGCTTGCGCGCGCTGCTGGAAATTCTCATCCATCCGCTTGGCGTTGTCGCGCATCACCTGGGCGACGCTGTCCCATAGCGGCTGCTGGGCCGGGAGGAGCTGTAACTTCGCGCGCAGCGATGCGATCTGCTGCTCGACCCGGCTGGTTTGGGTGCGGTCGGGGCCGGACCTGCCCTGCATCTGCGCGGCAGGGCCCCGGGTGTCCGATGTCGGTGGTGCGGCCGCGAGTGCGGAGAGCGTCGGCACGCTGATCGCGGCGATGGCCGCGATCAGGGTTCTGGATATGGAGGTTGGCATGGTGTTACCTCGCAATGATGAGATTGGCGCAGCGCGCACCGATCAGCGCCAGGCGGGTCGGCCGAGATTGACGTCCCTGGGGCTGGTGGCCGCGCCGCCGACAGCGCCGAGCGCGCCGCCAATCAACGCACCGGCGCCGAGCCCTCCGCCGGCAAGCCCGCTCACGGCCGCGCCGGCTCCGGCGCCGAGCAGCCCGCCCGACACCGCACGATCCCCCGGGCTGTTGCCGCATGCCGCCAGGGCAAGCGTCAGTCCGGAGATAACAAACACAGTCGCTAAACCACGGGCCATCGGAGGGTTCTTTTCATGTCATGAGGAAGTGTATCGTGCGGCGCAGTTGGAATTGCGTTCCTGCCCAGATCACTGCGGATCTGTGTGGGGTTGCCGTGCAACCTTGCCGGGAGTTCCAGCTGTTGAACCAGTGTCACCCTATCGGCTTTGCAAATACAGAGAGGAATATTACTCATACGGGACCGACTGCCCGCCCGGCGATGGGCGTGGGGTCAGAAACGCACCGATAGGGCCAGCGAGCCGAAATTGAACAAGCCGCCCTTTTGGCGACGGAACGATTGGGTTTGCCAGGTTTGAGTATAGCTGAGCCGCGCGCTGCCCCAGATGACTGCCAGACCGGCCTCCATCGAACCCAGCAGCCAATTGCGCCGCACACGGGCCGAATGTTGCCAGAGACTGCCGTCAAGGAATGCGTCGCGGGCGACAACCTCGCCGGTGAGGCCGGTAAAGGCATACCAGGCGAAGCCGGGACGATAGGCAAACGCGTCGCCGCCGGTCAGGCCAGGCCGAAGCCGCGCCACGCCGAAATCCCGGTCCAGTCCTTGACCGAACCGCAGCACGACGCCGGTTTGCAGGTAGTCGCGCACGGTACCCACGCCGAGGGTCAACGACGGAAGGATATCGGCCTCCAGACCGCCGGCTTTGACCAGGCCGAGGCGCCACGTGCGCTCGGCCAGCAGATTGATGGCGGGTTCGTCGGGCAACTGCCCACCCCAGCCATTGTTGAGCGAGGTCCGGATGAGTTTGTGGAAGCCGTTCTGAACCTGGCGGCCCAGCGCCGACGGCCCGATCACTCCCAGGGTCAGTGCTGCAACGCTGCGGCTGCGTTCCGTGTCCTGCAACAGCGCCAAGGTGCCGGCGAAATAGCCGGCCACTGGCCGGTCGCGCGGGTCGGGCAGCACCCGGGCGGTGTTCGTGGGGCTGTAGATCTGGTGCGTCAGGTTGAAGCTGATGCGCGTGGTGCCGTCGCCCCACAACGCCTGCGCCGCCTGCCGCGCGAAGTCGGGCACGTTGTCGGTGCCCGAGGTCCAGCCGAGCCGCAGGCCGCTGGTGTAGAACTTGTCCGATCCGCCGGGGATCGTCGAGAACTTGTCGTTCTCGCCCTGGACGGTCCAGGTCGAGCCCGGCTCGGACTCGGGGACGGCCCAGGCGGGCGCTGCCGCCAGGAGCAACAACGTCGCTGCAAGGGCTGCCATGTCGCGACCCCGCTTCATGCCCGCCACGGACGGCCCGGGGCCGGGGCCCCGGTCGCGGGGGCGCACCGGCGTGTCCGGGCTCGTCACGAAGTTTCGCATGGTCAAGGCCTTGTCGTTGCAGCGTTGCGGGTCCGGTCGGGCAGCGCGAGCCGCCCGGTTATATGCGGCCCAGCAACAGCAGCACGACGACGATAATCAGCACAAGGCCCAAGCCACCGCTCGGATAGTAGCCCCAGTTCGCGCTGTGCGGCCAGGTGGGCAGAACGCCGATCAGCAACAGAACGACGATGATCAGCAGTATGGTGCCAAGGTTCATGGGGCAGATCTCCAGTTGCTAGTGGGTGGAAGTGGAATCAGGACGCGCCGTGGCCCGCCGTGCTCAGATGAGCTCGAAGAGCTGAAGCAAAACCAGAACGCCGATCGGCACGTGCAGCATGCAGGCCACGAGCGTCGACATTGGAAGCATCCTTTGCGTCAGACCGGAAGCGGGGGGCCGGAATCGGCCCCCCGCGGCGGACGATCAGCTGGCGTATTTGAACTCGGGCAGTCCCTTCAGCGAATCCTTGGTGGCGCCGCGCAGCACCATCTTTTTGTCGACAACCTCAAGTTGCGAATACGGCACCACGACATATTTGGTGCCCATGCCCAGGAATCCGCCGACGGACAGCACCGCGAACGGTACCGTGTCGGCTGGCGTCACGATCAGGTCGTCGATTGTGCCGACTGTTTCGTTGGCCTCGTTATAGACCGTGCTGCCGACGACCTTCGAGGTGCGGTAGCCGGTGGCCAGCGACTGGGGGTCGATCTTCATCAACGTCATCGTCTGCGGCATGCCCTGCGCGTAGGCCGGTGCGGCGAGCAGCGTGGCGACGGCGGCGGCAATGGCGAGGCTGGTGATCGGATGCATCCTGGTACTCCTTGAACGGTGTGCAGGCAGGCGGCCGTTCCGGGTGCGCCACGCGGCGTCCGGCCGGGCGCGACTAGGATTTCTTCGGCTTCAGTGCGTCCTTGACGCCACCGACAGCGTTCTGGATCTTCCCCTCCACCTTGTCCGACTTGCCGTCGGCCACCAACTTGGCATCGCCGACCAGCGAACCGACTGCCTGTTTGGCGGCGCCTTTGACCTGCTTGGCGGCGTCAACGATCCGATCTTTGTTCATAATGTGTTCTCCCTGAACGTGTTGATAGAAGCATCCTAGGCGGCGCCGCGCAGCCGCGGCAGCGCCGGGATTTACTCAGATGCCGTCTGAGTAGAGTCCGATCCTGAGAACCGGCGCGCCGGGCACCATTTCCACAACGGCGGCGAACGGACTTTTCCGCGCGGCGGCCCGGAGAGCGGCGATGAAACTTATCCAGGCGTGCTGGTTGACGGCGGCCATCTTGGCCGGTGGGGCGGCCCTGGCGCAGACCACCACGTCGGAAACGACGACGACGGTGACACCGGGCGGCACCCCGCGGCTGTTGGTGGCGCCCCCGGTGGGCACGCTCAGTACCTCGCGCACCCAGAGCATTGTCGGCCCCGACGGCACCAAGACCGACAAGAGCGAGACGACGTATCGCAACAGCACCGGGGTCGCCGACGACAGCGTTACGACGACGGTCACCGCGCCGCCGGCCACCGTCACGACGAGCCAGCAGAACACCACCACCACGGTCACGCAAACGCCGGCCGCGCCGTCGACCGCCCTGCCCACCGGCCGCTAAAAGGAGCAATCACGATGTCTCATCTCATTCCTGCCATCAACGCCTTCGCGCCCCAGCGGCTTTTGCTGGCGGCGACGCTGATCGGGGTAGCGGCGCTGCTCGGCGCCTGCACGGAGACCACCACGCGCACCACGACGGAACAGGTCACCACGCAGCAGATCATCCCGGCGCCGGCGCCCACCACCACCACCACGACGACCCGCACGCGACAAAGCTCGCCGTGACGCCGGCGGCTCGGCCCGGGGTGGACGGGTTGCGGTAGCGGCTTCACGACACACCGATCGGCCCTGCCGCCAGGCACTTTGGCCGGCTGGCAGCGCCGACCGACCCTCTCGGTTCGTGAGGGTGGCGGGAAGAGGTCCGGCATCCCCCCTGCCGGGCCTCTTCATCGCGTACGGCGTCGTGCGGCCGATCGTGCCGCGCGGTGTGTCATACCCATCGTTGGAAATAACGACCGATCCAGCAAAGGCAAGGCCAGGGCTCTGCCTCATAGGCACTAAGATAAGGGAGGCTGGGCTCTGCCCAGACCCGCCAGGGGCCAAGCCCCTGGACCTTATTCTGTAAAAAAACTAAAAATTCCAATAGGTTGATAATCTGGGGATGCTAAGAGTTTCTTGGCTGCGCCAGCAGCCCCCAATCAATGCGCTGGTTCGACTGGTGGCTGCTTGCACGACCACTAAAGGTACTGGGATCTAAGGGTCTCTGACCCTTTGGGGGTTCCGTGGCGCATCTTCGCGCCGCGACGGCAGAGC
>JBBQOT010000239.1:0-5248 GCA_038331165.1 Acetobacterales bacterium | reverse complement strand
GATTACCGCCTGTTCGCCCCGGGCGCGACGGCCTGGTTCCCGGTCTCGGTGCCGGGCGCGCTCTTCTATCTCGGCGACGGCCACGCCTGCCTGGGCGACGGCGAGATCGTCGGCACCGGCATCGAAACCTCCTTCGAGATGGAGGTGACCTTCCAGGTCCTGAAGCGCACGATCACTTGGCCGCGGGGCGAGACGGCCGACTGCATTTTCACCGTCGGCAACGCCCGCCCGCTCGATCAGGCATTGCAGCACGCCACCACCGAAATGATGCGATGGCTCGGCGAGGACTATGGCCTGGACGCCCGCGCCGCCAGCCACCTCATGGGCCAGGTCGTCCAATACGATGTCGGCAACGTCTTCAACCCCGCCTTCACCGTCGGATGCCGCATCGCCAAGCGCTGGCTATCGAAACGATAGGCCGCAACAAAAATCGCCTTGCGGCGCAAGCGGGCTATGATCCCCATCCGATCGATGGGAGCAACGCGACGATGACCCGGCCGCAGATCAAGTACGACCGCTTTCCCGGCTTCCTCGCCGCCGCATCCACCGACACCCCGGCCGCGCGCCTGGCGGCGATCGACCGCGCGCTGGCCGACGGCATCGGCCACAAACTGTTCACCGCGCTGGTGGTCAACTGGGCGCGTAACGAGAACCAACGCTGCTACAGCAGCCTGCCCGATGCCTACCCCGTCGGCGGCGCCAAGCCGATCACCGCCGGAAGCCTGACCGACGTGCTGGCGGGCCAATGCCGCTTCCTCGATACCTACGACGCGGTCAAGGCAGCCTTCCCCGATCACGCGCTCATCCGCGCGCTCGGCTGCGAAAGCTGCGTGAACGTTCCGGTGCGCTGGGAAGGCAAGACCATCGGCATGCTGAACCTGCTGCACGCGGCGCACTGGTATACCCAGGCCGACGTGCCGACCTTCACCATCTTCGCCGCCCTCGCCGCACCGGCGCTGCAACAGGTGATCGCCGGCTGGGGCACCACGGCATGACCTGCGGCGTGGGCGGTTCAACCGTCGCCGCCGAACTGCGTGCCGCCGATCGGCGACGACGAACGCCGCGCCCGCATCGTCCGGCTGCAACAGGCGATGCGCGCCCAGGGCGTACAGGCGCTCTACCTCGATGCCTCAACCACCAGCTTCTACTTCACCGGGCTGCGCCTGCGCGGCAGCGAGCGGCTGCACGGCGTGGTCATCCCCGCCGAGGGCGAAATCGCCTACATCACGCCGGCCTTCGAGGCCGCGAAGCTGCAAACCATGATCTCCCTGCCCGGGCGCATCCAGTGCTGGCACGAACATGAAGACCCGATCGCCCTGGTGCTGGAAACGGTGCGAGCCATGGGCCATGCCGCCGGCACCATAGCGATCGACCCGGTCACCCCGTTCTTCACCTTCGACGGGCTGCGCCGCGCCGGCCGGATCAGCCTGTCCAGCCGCGGATACTGCGCATCGAGATGGACGTTGCCCATCGCGAACATCCTCTCCTGGCCTCCGGCCCGCATGCCCCCGCCCGAGGTCTCGCCATAGCCCGCGTGAAGCTTCTCCACCACGTCCATGCCGGCGACGTGTATCCCGCCCGGTATGGGCGAACGCAACGAACCCATACGTGCTAGGCTGCATCAGCCTGTCGTCCGGAATCGTCCGCGCCCGCCACGCCTGCGCCACAGCAGGTATCCCGGCAATCCCGAACTGCGCCCATCGCCCCGCCACCACGCGGAAGAACCTCGAATCGTCATAGTACCCCTGCCGCGCGAGATCATGGAACCGGTCAGAACCATGCGGCGCCCAGGCCCGGACCACCCGAATCTCGAAATGCCCCGCCGTGGTATGCACCATCACCCTGAACGTGGCGGGGCACGGCAATGGCGAAACGCTGCAACTCTCTACCCTCGTGCGCCAACCCCTCGTTGCATGTAGTCCCGATGTCCGAAATCAAACCGCCATCGTCCCGCCGCGAGAAACGACTTGACCAACCGATATCGTAACAAAAAACCTATGAAGTTTGGCAAGGCCAGGGCTTCGCCCTGGACCCACCAGGGGCCGAGCCCCTGGACCTCATGTCATTTCAAAGAGACCATCGAAGAACCGTCGACCGTCGAAACAATTCATATTATCATATATTTAAGGTCCAGGGGCTTGGCCCCTGGTGGGTCCAGGGCAAAGCCCTGGCCTTGCCTAACAAGCGGTCACTCCCCGTTGAACGCACCCATTCCCACCTCACCCAAACGCGCCGACCAGCGGGGCGATTTCGGCCAGCCTGGCGTCCACCCGTTCGGCGCGCTGGCTGCCCAGGTTGACCACCAGCCGATGCACGCCCAGCGCGGCATATTCCTCCATCGCATTGACCGGCATCCCAATCGGCGGAGTGATGATGATCTCGAATTCCGGCCCGCGCGTGCGCCCCGCCTTGGCGAAGGCCGCATCCAGCCGCACCAGCGCATCCCTCGTGGCCGCGGGGTCCAGGCTGAAGCCGTACCACCCCGCGCCGAACCGCACTGCCCGGCGCAACGAAGGTGCGCCATGGCCGCCGACGATGATCGACACGTGCGGCTTCTGGATCGGCTTGGGGTCCAGCCGGCAGGATTCGAAGTTCACCCACTTGCCATGGAAGTCCACCACCTCCTCGGTCCACAGCCGGCGCATCACCTCCAGGAACTCGTCGCAGCGCGCACCGCGGTCTTCCCAGCCATAGCCGCAGGCTTCCACCTCCTCCTTGCCCCGCAACCGCACAGGGGGACCTTTCGGTCCGTGGCGCGTCGGCTAAACTGTCGGGAAGGGAGATTGCCCATGAAGTTCAGCTTCTCGTCCGAGCAGGATGCCTTCCGCGACGGCCTGCGCCGCTTCCTGGCCGACCGCTCGCCCACGAAAGAGGTCCGCCGACTGATGGAAACCTCGGCGGGCTGGGAACGCGACGCCTGGGCGCGCATCAACGGCGAACTGGGCCTCACCGCCGTGCGCATCCCCGAGAAGTTCGGCGGCCAGGGCTTCGGCTTCGGCGAACAGGCGATCGTGCTGGAGGAGATGGGCCGGGTGCTGCTCTGCGCCCCCTACTTCGCCACCGCCGTGCTGGCCGCCGGTGCCATCCTGAACGCCGGCACCACGGCACAGAAGGCCGCACTGTTGCCCAGCATCGCCAGCGGCGCCGCCGTCGCCACCCTGGCCAGTGCCGAAGACACCGGCGGCTGGGAAGCCGCCGCCACCACGCTGACCGCCACGCCGGACGGCGACACATGGCGCCTCGACGGCCACAAAAGCTTCGTGCCCGATGGCCACACCGCCGACCTGATCGTGGTGCTGGCCCGCGCCCCGGGCTCGGCCGGCGAGGGCGGCCTCTCGCTGTTCACCGTGGCCGGGGACGCACCGGGCCTGTCACGTTCCGCCCTGACGACGCTCGACCCAACCCGCAAACTGGCACGGCTGGAATTCCACGGCGTGCACGCCGCCCTGCTGGGCACCGAAGGCGCCGCCACCGCCCCCTTCGCCCGCACCATGGCCGAGGCGGCGGTCTGCCTGGCCAACGAAATGATCGGCGGCGCCGACCGCCTGCGCGAGGACGCCCTGGCCTATGCCATGATGCGCATGCAGTTCGGCCGCTCCATCGCCGGCTTCCAGTCGATGAAGCACAAGCAGGCCGACATGCTGCTGGAAGTCGAACTGGCCAAGTCCGCCGCCTACTTCGCCGCCGCGGCGCTGGACGACGGCGACGCCGACATCATGGCCACCGCCGCCATCGCCAAGGCTGCCGCCAGCGAGGCCTATCTGCAAACCGCCATCCACGCCATCCAGATCCATGGCGGCATCGGCTTCACCTGGGACAACGACACCCACCTATGGTTCAAGCGCGCCAAGGCCAGCGAAGTCTTCCTCGGCGACGCCTCCCACCATCGCGACTCCCTCATGCGCCACCTGCAGGAGGCCGGCCAATGACCACCCCCACCGAAGCCGCCATTCGCACCGAAGTCCGCGCCTGGCTCGAAGCCAACTGGCGGCCCGATCTCGGCCTGGTCGAATGGCGCCAGAAACTCGCCACCTCCGGCTGGGGCGTGCCGCACTGGCCCACCGCCTGGCACGGCCGCGACCTCCCCGAAGCCCTCAACGCCGCCATCGAGGACGAGTTCACCCGCGTCGGCGCCATCGGCGTCGCCAAGGCCGGCATCCGCACCCTGGCCGCCGCCACCATCCTCGCCCACGGCACCGATCTGCAAAAGCAGAAATACCTGCTGCCGATCCTCACCGGCGAAGACACTTGGTGCCAGCTGTTCAGCGAACCCGGCAGCGGCTCCGACGTCGCCGGCGCCGTCACCCGCGCCGACTTCCGCGGCAACCAGTGGGTGGTCAACGGCCAGAAGGTCTGGACCACCAGCGCCCACAAAGCCCACTGGGGCCTGTTGCTGGCCCGCACCGACTGGGACCAGCCGAAGCATCGCGGCCTCTCCTATTTCATCATCGACATGAAACAGCCCGGCGTCACCGTGCACCCCCTGCGCCAGATGAACGGCCACGCAAGCTTCAACCAGGTCTTCCTCACCGACGCCGTCGTGCCGCCGGAAATGATCGTCTCCACCGTCGGCGACGGCTGGACTGTCACCACCACCACCCTGATGCACGAACGCCGCGGTGCCGACGGCCTGCGCAGCTGGGGCCAGGGCTCCGACCACCCCGGCCGCGCCTACGACGAGGAACGCGCCGAAATCGCCACCACCATGGAGCCGTACCGCTGGTACCCCCAGCGCGCCGGCCGCGTCGACCTGGTGCTGCCGCGTGCCGTGGAAACCGGGGCAATCCACAACCCCGCCACCCGCCAGGAAATCGCCAAACTCCTGATCCTGGCCAAATCCGCCGAATGGACCGCCCGGCGCGCCCGCGCCGCCAAGGAACAAGGCCGCCCGCAAGGCCCCGAAGGCTCCCTGGGCAAACTCGCCAGCAGCCTCATCGCCCGCGCCGCCGCGCGCGTGCACACGCAAATATCCGGCGCCTCCGCACTGCTAGCCGGCGCCGACGGCCCGCACGATGGCATCATCGCCGAAATCCTACTCTCGGTCCCCGCCACCTCCATCGCCGGCGGCACCGACGAGATCCAGCGCAATATCATCGCCGAACGCGTCCTCAAGATGCCGCGCGAGGCCAGCGACGATTCGAAAAAACCCTTCCGCGACGTGCCGCGCAATACGGTGGGGTGAGCAAGGCAAGGCCAGGGGCTTTGCCCCTGGACCCCACCAGGGACCCGAGGTCCCTGGACCCTCATT
>JBBQOT010000238.1:0-5251 GCA_038331165.1 Acetobacterales bacterium | reverse complement strand
CGGCCTATCAGGCGCCGCAGACCGAGGTGCCGGCTGCCTATCGGGCAGCGGTGCCGGAGCCGGGCGCGGGTTGGCCGGCAGAGGCGTGGTGGCGCGGTTTCGAGTCACCCGACCTCGATGCGCTGATCGCCGATGCGCGGGCCAACAGCCCCGACATCCTGGCCGCCATGGCCCGCATCCGCCAGGCCGATGCCCAGCTGCGGCTGACCGGCGCCTCGCTGTGGCCGACCGTCGGGCTTTCCGCCGACGCGCAATGGGCACGCAATTCGCAGTCGCGCCGGGTGGGATCGCAGCTGGTGCCGACCGGGCGCTATGTGGAAAGCCGCAGCTATGGCGTGGGGCCATCGATCTCGTGGGAGGTCGATCTGTGGGGTCGGCTCGCAGCCGGTCGGGAAGCCGCCGCCAGCGCTGTCCTAGCCAGCCGGTTCGACGAGCGCAGCGTGGCGCTCAGCGTGGTCGCCGCCGTGGCCGGCACGTGGTTCCAGGCGCTGGCGCTGCAAGACCGGGTGGATGTGGCCACCCGCAACCTGACCGACTCCGAACAGGTGCTGGCCGCCGTCACGGCGCGCGCCCAGGTTGGCACGGCCAGCCAGCTTGACGTGGCACAACAGGGCGCGCTGGTGGCCGGGGTGCGCGCGCGCATCCCCGGTTTGCGCAGCCAACTGGAACAGCAGATCAACGCGCTGGGGGTGCTCACCGGCCGGTCGCCATCGGCGCTGGCGGTCCGTCCTGGCACGCTGGCAGCGCTGGCGTTGCCGCCAGTTGCCGCGGGCCTGCCGTCGGAACTGCTGGCGCGGCGGCCCGACGTGGCCGCGGCCGAGGCGGATTTGCGCAGCGCGAATGCGAATATCCGGGTCGCCCGGGCGGCATTCTTTCCGTCGATCACGCTGTCGGGCCGGGCGGGGTTCGACAACATCGCGTTGGCCACGCTGTTCGGCCCGGGCTCGCTGTTCGTCTCCGCGGTTGGTTCGGCCGCCCAGACGATCTTCGACGGCGGCGCGCGCAGCGCCACGCTGGAAGGCCGCCGCGCGCGCTACGACGAATTGCTGGCGAATTACCGCCGCGCGGTGCTGGAAGCCTTCACCGACGTGGAAGACGCGCTGCAGGCCTGGCGCTACACCACGGAACAAGAAGACCTTACGCGGCAGGCGGTGGCAACCAGCCAGCGCGCCGCCGATATCGCCCGCGCCCAGTTGTTGGCCGGCACCATCGACCTGATCGCGGTGTTGAACGCGCAGACCACGCTGTTCAACAACCTCGACACCCTGGCCCAGGTGCGCCTGGCGCGATTCCAGGCACTGCTGGCGCTGTACAAGGCGCTCGGCGGCGGCTGGAGTGCGGCCGAACTGCTGTCCACACAACTGGCGGTGCCGGCGCCGTGACCCCATATTGCCGGGGATGAGAATGCGATGCGCCGCCTGATCCTCGTGCTCCTCCTGCTGGCGCTGGCCGGCGGAGGGGGCGCGTACTGGTGGTTCTATCTGCGCGCACCGGCCGACACCGCCGCCGCCGGCACCCCCGGCGGGCGACGCCGCTTCGCCCCGCCCGACAGCATTCCGGTGTTGCTGGCCACCGCCGAACAACGCGACGTGCCGATCTGGCTCGACGGGCTCGGCACGGTGCAGGCTTCGGCCAGCGTGATCATCAAGCCGATGGTCGACGGGCCGCTGATCGAGGTGCGGTTCCGCGAGGGCCAGGACGTGGCCGTCGGCGACGTGCTGGCGCGCATCGACAGCCGCACGTATCAGGCAGCGCTCGACCAGGCGATGGCGAAGAAGCAGCAGAACGAGGCCACACTGGCCAACGCCCGGCTGGACGCGGCGCGCTACTCCAAGCTCGCCGCCACCGCCTATACCTCGGCCCAGCAGGCCGACACGGCGCGCGCCCAGGTGGCGCAGCTGGAGGCGCAGGTGGCCTCCGACCAGGCGCAGATCGACAATGCGCGCACCCTGTTGAGCTTCACCACCATCGTGGCGCCGATCGCGGGAAGGGTGGGCATGCGCGCCGTCGACTCGGGAAATATCGTGCGCGCCAGTGACCCCAACGGGCTGGTGACCGTCGCCACGCTGCGGCCGATCAACGTGCAGTTCACCCTGCCGCAACAATCGCTGGCAGCGGTCAAGGCGGCGATGGCGGCGGGCACCGTGGAAGTGGTGGCGCTGCCGCAGGCCAACATGCCGGTCAACGAGCGTGCGGCGCTGGACCGCGGGACGCTGACGGTGCTGGACAACCAGGTCGACCCGGCGACCGGCACAATCCGCATGAAGGCGAGCTTCGCCAATGACGGGTTGCAGCTGTGGCCCGGCGCCTTCGTAACCGTCCGGCTGCGCGCCCGCACCTGGCGCGATGCCAGCACGGTGCCGCCGGTGGCGGTGCAGCGCGGGCCACGCGGCGCGTTCGTCTTTGTCGTCGGCGACGACCTCAGGGCAGTGCGCCGACCGGTGACGGTCGGCCACGAGGACCTGACGGTGGCGGTGATCGCCGATGGCGTGGCCCCCGGCGAGCGGGTGGTGATCGACGGCGCCGCACGGCTGTCGGACGGCACCAAGGTGACAATTACCGCACCGCCGGCGCCGGCGCGGCCGGGCCCCCGTCCGGTGGCGGGCGGGCGCGAGCGGACACCGGGTTAGGGATGCGGGCGTGAACATCTCCGCCCCGTTCATCGCCCGGCCCATTGCGTCCACGCTGCTGGCTATCGCGGTGCTGCTGGGCGGGGCGCTGGGGTATCGGGTGCTGCCGGTCTCGGCGCTGCCGCAGGTGGATTTCCCCACCATCCAGATCACCACCCAGATGCCCGGCGCCTCGCCCGAGGTGGTGTCGAACCTGATCACCGCGCCGCTGGAACGCCAGTTCGGCCAGATCCAGGGGCTGGAGTCGATGACCTCGACCAGTTCCGAGCGGACCAGCCAGATCACTCTCACCTTTTCCCTGGGCCGCAGCATCGATGCCGCCGCCCAGGACGTGCAGGCGGCGATCAACGCTGCCGCCGGCACGCTGCCGGCCGGGCTGCCGTACCCGCCGGTCTACGCCAAGGTGAACCCCGCGGACACGCCGATCATGACCCTGGCGCTGTTCTCCGACGCGGTGACGCTCGACCGGATCAGCGATGCCGCCGACACCCTGCTGCAACCGAAGCTGTCCGAAATCGCCGGGGTGGGCCGCGTGGCGGTGCTGGGCAATATGCGCCCGGCGGTGCGGGTGCGCGTCGACCCGGCGCGGGTGGCGGCATACGGGCTGTCGCTCGACGACGTGCGCATCGCCATCGCCGCGGCCAACGTGAACGGTGCCAAGGGCGGGTTCGACGGCCCGCGCCAGGCCATCGCACTCGGTGCCAACGACCAGTTGATGTCCCCCGAGGCCTATCGCGACCTGGTCGTGGCATGGCGCGGCGGGGCGGCGGTGCGGCTGTCCGACATCGGCACGGTCGCGGGCGGGTTGGAGAATACCCGTGCCGGCGCCTGGTATCTCGGCCAGCTGCCCGACGGCGGCGGGCCGACCCCGGCGATCCCGTCGGTGGTGGTCGACATCCAGCGCCAGCCCGGTGCCAACATCGTCGAGACGGTGGAGCGGGTGCGCGCCGCCCTGCCGCAACTGCGCCGCATCCTGCCGGCCCAGGTGCGCATGGTGGTGGTGACCGACCGCACCGAGACCATCCGCGCCAGCGTCAGCGACGTGCAGTTCACCTTGATGCTGTCGATGGGGCTGGTGGTGGCGGTGATCTTTCTGTTCCTGCGCTCGGCGCGCGCCACGCTGATCCCGGCGGTGGCGTTGCCGCTGTCGCTGGTGGCGACTTTCGGGGCGATGCACCTGCTGGGCTATTCGCTGGACAACCTGTCGCTCATGGCGCTGACCATCGCCACCGGGTTCGTCGTCGACGACGCGATCGTGATGATCGAGAACGTTGTCCGCCACATCGAGAAAGGTAAAGGCCCACTGGAAGCGGCCTATGAGGGTGCGGCGCAGATCGGCTTCACCATCATCTCGCTGACCGTGTCGCTGATCGCCGTGTTCATTCCCTTGCTGTTCATGACCGGGGTGGTCGGGCGGCTGTTCAGCGAATTCGCGATGACGCTGTCGATTGCGGTGACCGTCTCCGCGGTGGTTTCGCTCACCGTCACGCCGATGATGTGCGCGCGCCTGCTGCGCCCGCACAGCGAACAAAGGCCCGGCGCCGTCTCGCGCATCTTCGAACGCGGCTTCGACGCCACATTGCGGTGGTATGCCAGCTCGCTCGCCTGGGCGATGCAGCGCCAGCGTTTGGTACTGGCGGTTTTCGCCGCCACGCTGGTGGGCACGACCGGGCTGTATTTGGTGATGCCCAAGGGCTTCCTGCCGTTGCAGGACACCGGGGTGATTGTGGCGGTGAGCGAGGCGGCGCAATCGGTCAGCTTCACCCGCATGGCCCAGCTGCAAGGTCAGGCGGCGCTGGCGATCCAGCGTGACCCCGATGTGGTCAGCGTGGTCGCCTTCGTTGGCGCCGGCAGCGTGAATGCCACCGGCAATGCCGGGCGGCTGACCATCGTGCTGAAGCCGCGTCGTGAACGCACCGCCAGTGCGCAGCAGATCGCCGAGCGGCTGCAAGTGGCCCTGCACGACATTCCCGGTCTGGTGGTGTTCATGCAGCCGGTGCAGGACATCCAGATCGGCACCCGCGTGAGCCGCACCCAGTTCCAGTATACGCTGGTCGATACCGATCCCCAGTCGCTCGCCCTGTGGACCCCGCGCCTGCTGGTGCGGCTGCGCGCGGAGCCGGGCCTGCGCGATGTGAATTCCGACCAGCAGAACGAGGGCTTCCGCATCCAGGTGCAGGTGGACCGCGACGCCGCGATGCGCCTCGGCGTGTCGATGCAGGCGGTGCAGGACGCGCTGTACAACGCCTTCGGCCAGCGCCAGATCTCGACAATCTTTGCCCCGGCGAACCAGTATCGCGTGGTGATGGAGGCCGAACCGTCGTGGCAGGCCGACCCCAATTCGCTGCTGCAATTGCGCGTTCCCGGCTTAGGTGGAGCGCAGGTACCGCTGGCCGGCTTCGCCAGCATCGAGCGCACCACAGCGCCGCTGGCGATCACCCGCGAAGACCAGTTCCCTTCGGCGACGATCAGCTTCAACCTGGCACCGGGTGCAGCTTTGGGCAACGCGGTGGCGGCAATTGCGCGCGCCCAGCAGGAGATCGGCCTGCCGCCGACCATCACCGGCAGCTATTCCGGCGACGCCGCCGAGTTCGCCCGCTCGCTGGAGGCCGAGCCCTGGC
>JBBQOT010000237.1:0-5252 GCA_038331165.1 Acetobacterales bacterium | reverse complement strand
GACCCCAGCAGGGGCCGAGCCCCTGCACCTCAAAACCGATGCTCAGCCTTCGGCGACCGCCACGCCCTTTTCTTCCAGCGCGGTCTTTAACTCGCCCGACTGGAACATCTCGGTCACGATGTCGCAGCCGCCCAGAAATTCACCGGCCACGTAGAGCTGGGGAATGGTCGGCCAGTTGCTGAACTGTTTGATGCCGTCGCGCAGCTCGGCATCTTCCAGCACGTTGGCGGTTTTGAACGGCACGCCCATGTGCGTGAGGATTTGCACCACGCGCGCCGAGAACCCGCATTGTGGGAACATCGCGGTGCCCTTCATGTACAGCATCACCGGGTTGGCGGTGATCTCGGACTGGATACGCTCGACGACCGGGTTGGCCATGGCACTGGTTCCTTATTCGGGAGCTGAGGTCTGAAGGGCGAGGGCATGCAGTGCGCCCCCCATGCGGCCGCGCAGTGCGGCGTAGACAAGCTGGTGTTGTTGGACGCGGGACTTGCCGCGGAACATCGCACTGACGACGGTCGCCGCATAGTGGTCGCCGTCGCCCGCCAGATCCTCGATGGTCACCGTCGCGTCGGGCAACGCCGCCTTGATCAGCGCCTCGATCTCGTTGGCGGGCATTGCCATGCGTGCGCACTCCTAGCTTGCGGGTCCGTCCATCCAGCCAGGCAGAAATGCCTCGTGCAGGCGGCGCAATTCGGCCACTGAGATGGTATCGCCGTCGGGCAATGTCAACGAAGCGCCACCGCTGGAGCCGATGCGGCGAGCCGGGATACCGGCGGAAGCGGCACGGGCCAGCAGGCCGGCGGCGTGGGCAGTGGCGAGTACGTAGCGGCCCTGGTCCTCGCCATACCAGAACGCCGCATCGCCGCCCTGTTCCAGCGTAACCCCAGTGTCGCCAGCCAGCGCCATTTCGGCGACCGCGATCAGCAGCCCGCCATCGGCCACGTCGTGGCAGGCGGCGACATGGCCCGCCAGGATTTGCCCGCGCACGAAATCGCCGTGCCGGCGCTCGGTCGCCAGGTCTACCGGGGGTGGGGCACCTTCCTCACGGCCGGCGATTTCGCGTAGCCACAGGGACTGGCCAAGCCAGCCCTCAGTGGTGCCGATCAGCACCAGGTCGAGGCCGGGCGGCAGGGCGTAGCCGACCGCTTGGGCCGCGTTCTCCAGCACGCCCAACCCGCCGATGGCCGGTGTCGGCAGGATCGGGTTTCCCTCAGTTTCATTGTACAACGAGACGTTGCCCGACACGACCGGGAAGTCGAGCGCCACGCACGCCGCCGCGATGCCACGGATTGCGGCGGCGAACTGGCCCATGATGCGGGGCTTTTCGGGATTGGCGAAGTTCATGTTGTCGGTAATGGCCAGGGGCAGCGCGCCGGTGGCGGTGATGTTGCGCCATGCCTCGGCCACTGCTTGGGCCGCGCCCATTTCGGGGTCGGCGAGCACGTAGCGCGGCGTGCAGTCGGTGGTGAGTGCCAGGGCCCGGCTGCGGCCCTCCAGCTTGACGACGGCGGCATCGGCGGCACCGGGGCGCATCACCGTCTGGCCGCCGATGGTGTAGTCGTACTGCTCCCACACCCAGCGGCGCGAGCACAAATCGGGGCAGCCGATCAGCGTGCGCAGGGCCGCGCCGAGGCCGACGGGATCGGCGACCGGGGCGAGCTTGGCCTGCTTGGGCGTCTCCTCGGTGGGGCGGTGGTAGAGCGGTGCCTGGTCGGCCAGCGGGGCGAGCGGGATGTCGGCTTCCACCTGGCCGTTATGCTTGATGACGATGCGGCCGGTGTCGGTCAGGTGGCCGATCACGGCGAAGTCGAGTTCCCACTTCTCGAAGATGGCGCGCGCCACGTCCTGCCGGTCGGGGCGCAAAACCATCAGCATGCGCTCCTGCGATTCGAAGAGCATCATCTCGTAGGCCGACATGCCGGTTTCGCGCTGCGGCACGTGGTCGAGGTTCAGCTCGATGCCGACATCGCCCTTGCCGGCCATCTCGACCGAGGAGGAGGTGAGACCGGCCGCCCCCATGTCCTGGATGGCGACGATGGCGTCGGTGGCCATGAGTTCCAGGCACGCTTCGATCAGCAATTTTTCCACGAAGGGGTCGCCGACCTGCACGGTGGGGCGTTTTTCGTCGGACTCCGCGCCGAATTCGGCCGATGCCATGGTGGCGCCGTGGATGCCGTCGCGCCCGGTCTTGGAGCCGACATAGACGACGGGGTTGCCGATGCCGGCGGCGGCGGACAGGAAGATTTTTGTTTGATCTGCAATGCCCACCGTCATGGCGTTGACCAGCGGGTTGCCGTTGTAGGCCGGATGGAAATTGATTTCTCCCCCGACCGTGGGCACGCCGACGCAGTTGCCGTAGCCGCCGATGCCGCGCACTACGCCGTCGACGATGCGTTTCGTGCGCGGGAGTTTGGGGTCGCCGAAGCGCAGGGCGTTGAGGTTGGCGATGGGCCTGGCACCCATGGTGAAGACATCGCGGAGAATGCCGCCCACGCCGGTGGCGGCCCCTTGGTAAGGCTCGATGAAGCTGGGGTGGTTGTGCGATTCCATCTTGAAGATGGCGGCCAGCCCCTCGCCGATGTCGACCACCCCGGCATTCTCGCCGGGGCCGTGGATGACCCAGGGCGCTTTGGTCGGCAGGGTTTTCAACCAGACGCGCGACGATTTGTACGAGCAGTGCTCCGACCACATGACGCTGAACACGCCAAGCTCGGTGAGGCTGGGGGTGCGGCCCATGATCTCCAGCACGCGCTGGTATTCATCGGCAGAAAGGCCGAACTCGCGGGCAAGGGCCTGGTTGACGTCGCGGGGCATGGCTTGGCCGAGGCTTTCAGATTGGTGCGGGGTTCTTGGAAAGGATGGAGAGCAAGAAAGCGGCCACGAAGGCACGAAGGCACAAAGAAGAGGAGACGGAAGAAGAGCCTGTGGAGGTTGGCCAACGGGTTGGAGGAGAAATTCTTGCTTCTCCCTGGCCTTGCTCCTTCGTGTCTTGGTGCCTTTGTGGCCGCTTTCTGGCTTGTTTCCTTCGCCTTAAGCCGCCAACGCGGCGGTGATGGAGTCGAACAGCGGCTTGCCGTCCTCGCCGCCCATCAGCGGGTCGACGAGGTCTTCGGGGTGCGGCATCAGGCCGAGCACGCGCAGATTGGCACTGGCGATGCCGGCGATGTTGCGGGCACTGCCGTTGCGGTTGGCCTGTGCCGTGATCTCGCCGGAAGGCGTGGCGTAGCGGAACACCACCCGGCCTTCATCCTCCAGCCGGTCGAGCGTGTCGGAGTCGGCGAAGTAGTTGCCGTCGCCGTGCGCCATCGGGGCGCGAAAGACCTCGCCATTTTGGTAGTGGCGGGTGAAGTCGGTGTCGGCGCGTTCGACCCGCAGGTGGCAGTCCATGGCCAGGAAGCGCAGCCCCTGGTTGCGCAGCAGTGCACCGGGCAGCAGGCCTGCTTCGATCAGGATCTGGAAGCCGTTGCACACGCCGAGCACGTGGCCGCCGCGGGCGGCGTGGGCGCGGATGGCGGCCATGATCGGCGATTGCGCGGCCATGGCACCGCAGCGCAGGTAATCGCCGTAGCTGAAGCCGCCGGGGATGACGATCAGGTCGAGGCCGGTGAGGTCGGTTTCGCGATGCCAGACCACGCGCGGCTTGTGCCCGGCGCTGCGTTCCAGCGCGATCGCCATGTCGCGCTCGCGGTTGATGCCGGGGAAGACGACGATGCCGGCCTTCACCCTAGGCGACCTCCACGCGGAAGCTTTCGATCACCAGATTGGCCAGCAGCTTGCGGGCCATCTCCTCGGCCTGGGCGCGGGCGGCAACGGGGTCGGTTTCGGCCAGTTCGATTTCGAGAACCTTGCCGGCACGCACTTCGCCGACACCGGAAAATCCCAATCCCGCAAGGGCCTGGCCGATGGCCTTGCCCTGCGGGTCGAGCACGCCGGTCTTGAGCATCACCGTCACGATGGCCTTCACGAAACCTGCTCCCAGATGCGCGGACGCTGCGCCAAGGCCGCGATTCCCGCGCGGTTGTCAACTGCGCATGAGGCGGGGTGTCGCATCAGCCGAGGCTGCGCTCGCCAATGCCGGGCGGGAATACGGCGAGGATCATGACGTCGCCGGCGGTCGCGCCATCGCCGGTGTCGGGGGTGAGCTGGTAGACGATCTGCCAACCCTCGGCGATCAGGGCGCGGCAGCCCGGATGCTCGGGGCTTTCCGCGCCGGCGTAGGGCCAATCGCGCAGCCACCGGCGTGCCGCGCGGATGTTCTCCCATTTTGCCCGGCCGACGGGGCCGGCGCCGGGTTGCGTCAGCCAGCGGTGTGCATCGCGCAGCCCCCTTGCCGCCGCCGGGGCGGTGACGACCCTGCGGGCCACCGCAATCTACCGCGCCAGGATGCCCGGCACGGTTGGCGGCAGGGGAGCGTCCACGTTGCAGTCGAGTTCGTCGAGCCAGGCCTCAAGGTTGTCGAACTCGATACCCTGGCCGGCCTGGATTTCGGCTTTTGCCTGGGCAATGACGGCCGCCTGTCGCCGAAGGCGCTCGGCGGGGGTTTCGGCAGGCGTGACATCGAGCAGGGTCTGTGTGGTTGCCATGACGATGTATATAGGGCGGCGTCGGGCCTGCGTCGATGCCGACGACGCTGGCATGGCGCACTGCAACAGTTGGTGCGTCATGTTAGAAGGGACTACTGCATCACCTCCGGCCCCTTGAGGTCCCGCACCCCCGCCTCGGGCAGGATGCCGAGTCGGCGGGCGACCTCCTGATAGGCCTCCTCCACCTTGCCGAGGTCGCGGCGGAAACGGTCCTTGTCCATTTTTTCGGACGTCTTGCTGTCCCATAGCCGGCAATTATCGGGAGAAATCTCGTCGGCGAGGATGATGCGCATCTCCTCGTTCTCCCACAGCCGGCCAAACTCCAGCTTGAAGTCGACCAGCGTGATGCCAACGCCGAGAAACAGTCCGGTCAGGAAGTCGTTGATCCGCAAAGTCAGGGCGACGATATCGTCCATGTCCTGGGTGTTGGCCCAGCCGAAGCAGGTGATGTGCTCCTCAGACACCAACGGGTCGCCCAGGGTGTCATTCTTATAATAGTATTCGATGATCGAGCGCGGCAGACGGGTGCCCTCGGCGATGCCCAGGCGGGTGGACAAGCTGCCGGCGGCAACGTTGCGCACGACGATTTCAACCGGGATGATCTCAACCTCGCGAATGAGTTGCTCGCGCATGTTGAGGCGGCGCACGAAGTGCGTGGGGATGCCG
>JBBQOT010000236.1:0-5286 GCA_038331165.1 Acetobacterales bacterium | reverse complement strand
GGTTTCCAGATCGACCTGTTCACCGAGGCGGCACGGCGCATGAAGCGCGAGATCACCATCGACAGCACCAGTTTTTCCGGCCTGATCCCCGGGCTGCAATCCGGCCGCTACGACTTCATCGCCGCACCCACCACGGTGACGAAGGAGCGGGCGGAGAATATGTTGTTCACCGCCGGCTATCTGTGGACCGCCTTCCAGTTCGGCATCAAGAAGGGCAGTGCGCCGATCGCCGGCTGGGCCGACCTGAAGGGCCGCGCGGTCGCCGTGAACAAGGGCACGCCGTATGAACAACTATCCAAGGCCGAGGGGGAGAAACACGGCTTCACCACCCAGGTCTACGACACCCAGCCGGATGCCATCCAGGCGGTGCTGTCGGGCCGCGCCTATGCCACGCTGGGCGGCAACACCGTCATCCGCTATGCTGCCAGCCGCAATCCGCAATTCGCCGCCGACCTGGAACTGACAACCACGCGCGCGCACTGGGCCGCCCCGTTCCGCAAGGATAGCGTGGCGCTGCGCAACCAGATGCAGGATGCGCTGAACTGCATGAAGCAGGACGGCACGATCGCCAAACTGTCGGAGAAGTGGTTCGGCATCGCGCCGGCGGCCGATGCGCTGGAGCGGGTGATCACCCCCGGCTACGGCGTGCCGGACATGCCGGGCTACGACCCGACGCCGTTCACCCTGAAATGCGACTGAGCCTGGCGGGGTGATTGTCGAAGCCAGAGGATTGCACAAGCATTTCGGCGCCCTGCATGTGCTCAAGGGCGTCGACCTGCTGGTGGCCGAGCGCGAACTGGTATTCGTGATCGGCCCCTCCGGTTCCGGCAAATCGACCCTGCTGCGCTGCCTGAACCGGCTGGAGGAACCCACTTCCGGCAGCGTGGTGATCGACGGGATCGACCTGCTTGACCGGCGGACGGACATCAACCGGGCACGCCAGCGCATCGGCATGGTGTTCCAGTCGTTCAACCTGTATCCGCACATGACCGCGCTGGGCAACGTGACGCTGGCGCTGCGCAAGGTGGCGGGAAAGCCGCGCGATGAGGCCGAGGCGCTGGGGCTGGCGGCATTGGACCGGGTGGGGCTGCGCGACCGTGCCGGGCACACGCCGGGCCAGTTGTCCGGCGGCCAGGCGCAGCGAGTGGCGATCGCGCGCGCCATCGCGCTGGAGCCGCGGGTGATGCTGTTCGACGAGCCGACCAGTGCCTTGGACCCCGAACTGGTCGGCAGCGTGCTGGCGGTGATGCGCGAATTGCGCGAGAGCGGCATGACCATGGTGGTGGTCAGCCACGAGATGGGCTTCGCGCGGGCTGCGGCCGACCGGGTGGTGTTCATGGATGACGGGCTGATCGTGGAACAGGGTTCTCCGGGTGCGATCTTCGAGGCACCGCTGCACGCCCGCACCCAAGCCTTCATCAGTCAAATACAGCGGCATTGAACCCGCACGCATGACAGGGTGGGAGCGTTTTCTCGACACCTTCTTCAATGCCCGGGTGCTCGCGAAATACTGGCCCGATATCCTCCTGGGCATGGTGGTGACGGTCGAGTTGGCCGTGCTGGTGGTCATCACCGGGCTGGCAAGCGGGTTGATGCTCGCATTGTTGCGCACACTCGGGGTGCGCCCGTTCAACTGGCTGCTCATCTTCGTTGTCGACGTGCTGCGCGCGCTGCCACCGCTGGTGATCATCGTGTTGATCTATTTCGGCCTGCCGAGCGTGAACATTGTGCCGTCGGGCTTCGTCGCCACCTGGGCCGCGCTGGCACTGGTGCTGATGGCATTCGCCGAGGAAATCTTCTGGGCCGGCATCACCGCCGTGCCGCGCGGCCAGTGGGAGGCAGCGCGCTCCACCGGCCTGTCGTTTGGGCAAACCCTGCTGGGCGTGGTGCTGCCGCAGGCGCTGCGCCTGACCATCCCGCCGCTGACCAGCCGCACCATCGCCATCACCAAGGGTACGGCGCTGGGCTCGGTGGTGGCGGTCAGCGAGATCCTCGGCCAAGCCTCGTCGGCGGTATCGAACAGCTACAACCCCTCGCCGCTGATGCTGGGGGCGGCGGCCTATCTGGTGCTGTTCATCCCCGTTGTCGTCGCCGGCCGCTGGGTCGAAACCCGGTTCGCGTGGAAGCGCTGATGCTCGATACCTTCTTCAACGTCGAGATCATGCGCGCCGCCTGGCCCATTCTGCTGGCCGGGCTGGGCAATACGCTGCTGCTGTCGGCCACCGTGGTGCCGCTGGGGCTGGCGGGCGGGCTGATCCTGGCGCTGCTGGCGCGCATCCGCTCGCGCTGGGTGCGCTGGCCATTGATCGCGTGGGTGGATTTCTTCCGCGCCTTCCCGCCGCTGGTGCTGCTGATCTTCCTGTATGCCGGGTTGCCGTTTGCCGGCATCGAGCTGGGCGGCTTCGGCTGCGTGGCGATCGCCTTCTTCCTCAACACCGGCGCCTATTACGGCGAAATCCTGCGTGCCGGTATCGACAGCGTGCCGTCGGGACAGGCCGAAGCCGCCCGCTCCACCGGGCTGTCGCGCGGCCAGACCATGGCCTATGTCGTGCTGCCCCAGGCGGTGCGCAACGTGCTGCCCGACCTGATGTCGAACACGCTGGAAGTGGTGAAACTTACCGCGCTGGGCAGCGTGGTCGCCATGCCGGAACTGCTGTTCCAGGCACGCCAGGCGCAGAGCCTGACCTACAACCCGACGCCGATCGTGGTCGCGGCGCTGATCTACTTCGCGCTGCTATGGCCACTGGTGCGCTTGTTGAGCCGGCTGGAAAACCGGGCGCTGCGGGCCGGATAGCCCGACACCTGAATGGCACACCGGGCAGGTCCGCATTGCCGGCATTGACAGGACCGCAGTGGCGGACACAACTGCTCGCATGATGCCCTCCGCCCCCATCGCGCCGGACGCGGCACATCGCGCGGCCCAGACGCAGGCGGTCAGCAGCCAGACCGGCCTCGACCGCGCCGTGATCGAGGCGTTCCTGCGCGAATTCTACGCCGCGGCACGACAGGACGCGCTGCTCGGCCCGTCCTTCGCCGGGGTTGCGGATTGGGAGAAACACATCGCTGCCATCACCACCTTCTGGTGTTCGGTCGCGCTGATGACGGGTGAGTACCACGGCCGGCCGATGCAAGCGCATGCCCAGTTGGCGCTCACGCCCGGGCATTTCACCCGCTGGCTGGCGTTGTTCGAGACCCTGGCCCGTGCCCGCCTGACCCAAGCCGGCGCAGACCACATGCTGGAACGCGCACGCCGGATTGCGCGCAGCCTGGAGATGGGGTTGATCCCGCTGGACCTGGCGCCGCACCAGGGGCCGCGTCCCGGCGATCCTGCCTCATGCCAAGCGGACGAGTGACTGATATCAGCCGCCGGAATTGACGACCGATCCCAGGCAAGCGTGGGGCGCCGCCCCACACCCCGCCAGGGGCCGAGCCCCTGGACCTCATATCATTAAAATGAATGGGTTTCCAATCCAGGGCCGAGCCCTGGCCTTGCCTTTGCTGGATCGGTCGTTATTTCCAACGGTGGTATGACCCATAAGGGGAGGCACCGCCCCATAGGCACTAAGGCCCTGAGGTGAGATAAGTAAGGCCAGGGCTCTGCCCTGGACCCGCCAGAGGCAGCGCCTCTGGGCTCCATTTGTTTAAGTGTTGTTTGGGGAAGGGGGCCATCACGGTGGGTGTAACATCCCGATGGCCCCCTTCCCCAAACAACACTCAAGTAAGGGGTTCCAAGGGCGACCGCCCTTGGTGGGGTCGAGGGGCGAAGCCCCCGCCTTGCTTATTCCACCTCAGGCCCTAAGATAGCGAAGGCGAGGGCTCTGCCGTCGCGGCGCGAAGCCGCGCCACGGGACCCGCAAAGGGTCAGAGATCCTTTGATCCCACTACCTTTAGTGGCCGTGCCCGCTGCCATCAATCGAAGCCGCACAACGATCTGGGGTTGCTGGCGCAGCCAAGAGCAATCTTGGCGTTCCTAAATTATCAACCCATTGGAATTTTTAGTTTTTCCTATAAAACAAGGTCCAGGGGCTTGGCCCCTGGCGGGTCTGGGCAGAGCCCAGCCTCCCTTATCTTAGCGCCTATGTAGCAACGCCCTGGTCTATCCTGTCGTGACGTTATTCTTCACGGTGATTGGCTCTAGTCGCTGGCGCGGAATACCACGTGCGAGGTTCGGGAGAGGTTGTTCGTCCCGGCGTAGCGGAAGCGGGCCAGTTCCTCCACCCGGTCGAACCCCGCATCCTGCAGCATCTTGCGCAGCGTATTGGCACCGAAGCGCCACCAGATCGTGTCGCCGCGGCCGCGGTTGTATTCGATCAGCGGCGTTTCCTCGTGGCGATCGAGGTCGGGGTTGAAGACATCGGAAACGATCGCGATACCACCCTTGCGGGTCATGCGCCGCACGTTCCACAGCGCCCGCAGCGGGTCGCGCAGATGCAGCAGCACGTCGCCGATATGCACCAGGTCGAAGGTGCCGAGCTGGTCGGGAGAAAGATCGTAGACGTTGATACGTTCGCGCCGTACGTTTGAGTTCAACGCCAAGCGCGCGACATCAAAGCCCTGGCCCATGGCGACGGCCAGTTCCTCGGGCGAATGGGCGGCACGGCGGCGCGGCGGTAGGTCGACGTCGCCGAAGCTGGGCACGTCGATAGCGACCACCTCGGCCGCACCACGGCGCTCGAACTCGAAGGCCCAATAGCCGTCGAAGGTGGCCACGTCGAGCACCCGCATTCCGTCCATGCGCTCCGGCAGTCGGTATTGATGCAGGATCGGGCGGTGATCGACGACACCCGGAGTCACCAGCCCCGGGGCGAGCTCGATCGTGTGGTACCACTCGATGCCAGCGACACGGTGGGCCAGGTCGCCGTCGGCGGCGCCGTCAGTGACGGGGACCGGGGATGGATTCCAGGCCTCATCCTGCTGGCGCGGGCGCCGCAGCGAGACTTCCAGGCCCAAGCAGAAGCGGGTGCCGAACAGACTGATCTGCAGTGGGCCAAGTTGCAGCGTACGGGTGGTCATGCATCAGGTCCTTCGGGGCTCGTCGTGGATCGCGCCAACTGCTGCTGCGCCCGCGATGGACAGCAGCGTCGCCGTGCCTAGCGCAGCGACGCGTTCAGCTTGGCCAGCGCGGCAGCACCCGGAACCAGTTCGTCGTCGGTCATAGTGTTGAACGGCTTGTCGTGGGTTTCCATGTAGCCGTGCATGTCCTCGGCATCGGCATCGACATAGAGCAGGCCGGTCACGATCTCGCCGCGCGCCTTGCGGGTTTCCAGGAAGTTCATGGCCGCCACC
>JBBQOT010000235.1:0-5296 GCA_038331165.1 Acetobacterales bacterium | reverse complement strand
CCTCGGTATGCGGCCGGCGCCCGACCGCCAGCAGCACGACATCGGCAGTGATGGTCTCGCTGGTGCCCTTCTTGAGCGACTCCAGCGTCAGCGACACCTGCTCGCCCTCGATCTTGGCGCCGGTCACCTTGGTGGAGAGGCGGAACTTCATCCCTTGTTTGACCAGGATGCGTTCGAACTGTTTGGCGATCTCGCCGTCATTGCCGGGGATCAGGCGGTCGAGGAACTCCACCACCGTCACTTGCGCGCCGAGACGCTGCCAAACGCTGCCGAGCTCCAGCCCGATCACTCCGCCGCCGATTACCACGAGGTGGCCCGGAACGGCATCAAGCTCCAGCGCGCCGGTCGAGGTGACGATGCGCTTCTCATCCACCGCGATCCCGGCCAGCGGCGTGGAATCGCTGCCGGTGGCAATCACGATGTGCCTGGCGGCATACTCAACCCCGCCAACATCGACCCGCCCGGCACCGAGAATGCGCCCGGCACCCTTCAGCCAGGTGACCTTGTTCTTCTTGAACAGGAACTCCACACCCTTGGTGTTGGCGCCGACAACCTCGGCCTTGCGCGCCTGCATCTTCGCCAGATCCAGCGTCACCCCGGCCACCATCACGCCATGCGCCGCCAGCCCATGCTGCGCCTCGGCGAATTTCTCCGAACTGTGCAACAACGCCTTCGACGGAATGCAGCCCACATTCAGGCAGGTGCCGCCCAGCGTGTCGCGCTTCTCGACACAGGCCACCCTCATACCTAGTTGCGCCGCGCGGATGGCGCAGACATAGCCGCCTGGGCCTGAGCCGATGACGATGAGGTCGTAGGAGTCGGGCATATCGGGCCCTCCGTTCGGAAGAAGAGTCAGGGGAGGAAGGGTGAAGTCTTCTTTTTGTGAACAAAAAGAAGCAAAAAAACTTCACCCATAAGCGCGCCGTCGGACATGGCGGCAAATGGACAAAAGTCTTTTTGCTTCTTTTTCTTCAGAAAAAGAAGACCCTTGTTTTTCAGATATCGAGCAGCATGCGCCGCGGGTCCTCGATGCTTTCCTTCACCCGCACCAGGAAACCCACCGCCTCCCGCCCATCGACGATACGGTGGTCGTAGCTGACCGCAAGATACATCATCGGCCGGATCTCAACCTTGCCGGCCACCGCGATCGGCCGCTCCTGGATCTTGTGCATACCCAGGATGCCCGATTGCGGCGGGTTCAGGATCGGCGTGGACATCAGCGAGCCGTAGACCCCGCCATTGGTGATGCTGAAGGTGCCGCCGGTCAGATCGTCCAGCTTGAGAGAACCATCCCGCGCGCGTCGACCGAAATCGGCGACGGCGCGTTCGATCTGCACCAGGCTCATCTGGTCGGCGTTGCGGATCACCGGCACCACCAGCCCGTTCGCCCCACCAACGGCGATGCCCATGTGGACGAAGTGCTTGTAGACGATCTCCTCGCCATCAACCTCGGCGTTCACGGCAGGGAACTCCTTCAATGCGGCCACGCAGGCGCGCACGAAAAACCCCATGTAGCCCAGCCGCACGCCGCCGTGTTTCTTCTCAAATGCCTCGCGATACTCGGTGCGCAACGCCATCGTCGCCGACATGTCCACCTCGTTGAAGGTGGTCAGCATCGCCGCGGTGTTCTGCGCTTCCTTCAACCGGGCCGCGATGGTGCGGCGCAGCCGGGTCATCTTCACCCGCTCCTCACCCTCCTCGGCGGTGCGCGGTTTGGCCGTCGGCGCTACGGGTGTTGGCGCGGCCGGGCGGGCCAGAAAATCGAGCACGTCGCCCTTGGTGATGCGCCCGTCCTTGCCGGTGCCGGCCCCCACCGCCCCGGCGGCGACGCCGCGCGCGGCCCTCATCGTCGCCGCCGCCGGCAGCGGCGCCACATCGGCCGGCGGCGCGGCCGGGCGTGCCACCGGGCCCGAGGGGGTCGGTGGCGGGTTGATCCCTGGCGCCGGATTGGCGGCCGGGTTCTCATGCACGTTGGAGACCGATGCAACGGCCGCACCGCCTGGCGTCACCACGCCCAGCACGGCGCCCACGCTGACCTCCTCGCCGGCCTGCACGACGATCTCGCTCAGCGTGCCGGCCATCGGGGCACCCACCTCCACCGTCACCTTGTCGGTTTCCAGCTCCACCAGCGGCTCGTCCGCCGCGACCGCGTCGCCCGGCGCCTTCATCCAGCGGGCCACCGTGGCCGTGGTCACGCTTTCGCCCAGGGTGGGCACCTTGATCTCGGTCGCCATGCGCGATGATCCAGTTCTTGGGTCGGGAGGGTCAGACAGTGAGGGCGTCGTTGACCAGGGCTGCCTGCTCGGCGGCATGCACCTTGGCCAAGCCGGTCGCGGGGCTGGCCGCCGGCACGCGGCCGACAAAGCGTGGGCGCTTGGCCGCGATATCAAGCGGGGCCAGCACCTCCTCGATGCGCCGGTCGACATGGTGCCAAGCGCCGTTGTTCTTCGGCTCCTCCTGGCACCACACCACCTCGGCGTGGCGGTACGGCGCCAGCGCCTTGGGCAGCGACACGATCGGGAACGGATACAGCTGCTCGATGCGCACGATGGCCACGTCGCGGATGGCCCGCGCGCGCCGCGCCTCCAGCAGGTCGTAGTAGACCTTGCCGGTGCACAGCACCACGCGCTTGACCTCATCGGCCGGGGCGATGGCGTCGCATTCGGGGATGACGTACTGGAACCGGCTGTCGGTGGAAAAATCCGCCAGCGGCGAGATCGCCAGCTTGTGCCGCAACAGCGATTTCGGCGTCATCAGCACCAGCGGCTTGCGATAGTTGCGCTTCATCTGCCGGCGTAGGGCGTGGAAGTAGTTGGCCGGCGTGGTGATGTTGCACACCGCCATGTTGCGCTCGGCGCACAGCTGCAGATAGCGCTCAAGCCGTGCCGAGGAATGCTCCGGCCCCTGGCCCTCGTGGCCGTGTGGCAACAGCATCACCAGGCCGGACATGCGCAGCCACTTGGTTTCGCCCGACGCGACAAACTGGTCGATGATGACCTGTGCGCCATTGGCGAAGTCGCCGAACTGCGCCTCCCACAACACCAGGGTGCGCGGGTCGGCCAGGGTGTAGCCGTATTCGAAGCCCAGCACGCCGACCTCGGACAGCAGAGAATTGTAGATCTCGATCTTCGCTTGT
Source organism: Acetobacterales bacterium (assembly GCA_038331165.1). GTDB lineage: Bacteria > Pseudomonadota > Alphaproteobacteria > Acetobacterales > Acetobacteraceae > CAMDGX01. Next base: position 2,160 of record JBBQOT010000235.1, on the reverse strand, counting down.
TGTGTCTGGATGTTGTTCAGCGGCGTGTATTCGTTCTGGTTCGCCTGATCGATCAGCACGGCATGGCGCTGGCTGAAGGTGCCGCGCTGGCAGTCCTCGCCCGACAGGCGCACGCGATTACCCTCCAGCAGCAGCGAGCCGAATGCCAACGCCTCGCCGGTCGACCAGTCGATGCCCTGGCCGGTGTCGATCGCCGCGCGCTTGGCGTCGAGCTGGCGGGCGATCTTGGCGTTGAGGTCGAACTTCTCCGGTGCGGTGCTGATCGCCGCGCCGATTTTCTGGAGCGTTTCGGGGGTCACCGAGGTATCGCCGTCGGTCCATTCGGACTCACGCTCCGGCGTTGACAATCCCGACCAGTGCCCCTCCAGCCAGTCGGCCTTGTTCGGCTTGTAGGTCTGGGCTGCCTGGTAGGAATCCTCAAGCTGGCCGGCGAATTCGTCCCACATCTGCTTGGCCTCGTACGGCGAGATCACGCCCTCGGCGGCGAGCTTGTCGGCGTACAGGGTGCGGGTTGTCTTGAGGTCCTTAATCGCCTTGTACATGATCGGCTGGGTGAAGGCGGGCTCGTCGGTTTCGTTGTGGCCATGTCGGCGGTAACAGACGATGTCGAGCACGAAGTCGCAGCCGAACTCCATGCGGAACTCGGTGGCCATGCGCGCCGCCCACACCACCGCCTCGGGGTTGTCGCCGTTCACGTGCAGGATCGGCGCCTGGATCGCCTTGGCAACATCGGTACAGTACAGCCCGGAATAGGCATGTGCCGGCACTGTGGTGAAGCCGATCTGGTTGTTGACCACCACGTGCACCGTGCCGCCGGTGCGATAGCCGATCAACTGGCTCATCGCCAACGTCTCATAGACCAGGCCCTGGCCGGCGAACGCCGCGTCGCCGTGCATCAGAATGGCCATCACGCTGCGCCGGGCCTTCGTGTCTCCGGCCATGTCCTGGCGCGCCCGCACCTTGCCGACCACCACGGGGTCGACCGCTTCCAGGTGCGACGGGTTGGGTTGCAACGAAAGATGCACCTTGTTGCCGGCGATCTCGATATCGACCGAGGTGCCCAGGTGGTATTTCACGTCGCCGGAGCCTTGCACGTCGTCGGGCTTGAAGCTGGTGCCGCCGAATTCGCTGAACAACTGCGTGTACGGCTTCTTGACGATGTTCACCAAGGTGTTCAACCGCCCGCGATGCGGCATGCCGATGGCGATTTCCTTCACCCCGCCGCGCGCACCGACCTCGATGATCGCCTGCAATGCCGGGATGGTGACCTCGGCGCCTTCCAGCCCGAAACGCTTGGTGCCGACGAAGCGGCGTTGGCAGAAGGCTTCCAGGCCCTCGGCCTCGGTCAATTGGCGCAGGATGGTTTTCTTGGCCTCGCGGCCGAAGGCGCCGGTCCAGGGCGCACCCTCGACCCGGCGTTGGATCCAGGCCTTCTGATCGGGGTCCTGGATGTGCATGAACTCCACGCCGATCGGGCCGCAATAGGTCTGGCGCAACACCTGCAGGATCTGCCGCGGGGTTGCCGTTTCCAGCCCCAGCACATGGTCGATGAAGATCGGCCGGTCCATGTCGGCCGCGGTGAAACCATAGGTCGCGGGGTCCAACTCCGGGTGCGGCTTGGGCACCTGCAACCCCAGCGGATCGAGCTGGGCTTCCAGGTGGCCGCGCACGCGATAGGTGCGGATCATCATCAGCGCGCGCAGGCTGTCCTTGGTGGCGGCGCGCACGTCGGCAGTTGGTGCGGGGGCGGCAGACGATGTTGCCGCCGGGCGGTCATCGGCGCGGCGCTGCGGTGGTCCGGCCGGGGCGTCGCCGGCCCAGCTGCGCGGCGCCCACGAGGCGCCGGACGCATCGGCCAGCACCGCGCGGCTTTCGTCGTTCAGCGCCGCGAACAACTCGGCAAAGCTCGGATCCACCGCGGCGGGCTGTGCAACCCAGCGGGCATACAACTCGGCGATGAACGCCGCGTTGGCACCGTTGAAGGCAGTAGCGAGAATGTCGACGCCGGCCATGAACCGATCCTCGTGGCAATGTGGCGCCCGGCCGATGCTCGCCGGGGGCCGGGTTTCCGCTAGAGAGGGTTTGGAGCTTTTCCAAGTATCAGGAAGAAAAATTCTTCTTTTTCTGAAGAAAAAGAAGCAAAAAGACTTCTATTCGTTT
>JBBQOT010000234.1:0-5298 GCA_038331165.1 Acetobacterales bacterium | reverse complement strand
TCCAAGGGCGACGGCCGTCGCGCGAAGGCGCGCTCCGGACTTGGTGGGGTCGAGGGGCGAAGCCCCCGCCTTGCTTATTCCGCCTCAGGCCCTCAGCATCGGGAAATGGGTCACGGCGCCTGAGAATTTCGGTAGCTGGGCGTAGTCTGCCCGCATCTCGATGCGCACCGGGGAGTTGAGGGCTGCGGTCAGGGCGGCGGGGCTGTCGAACACCACCTTGTTGCGCTGCATGCAGTCGGCGCGGGGGAAGGGCAGGGCGGACGCCACGTCGAGCCTTGTGTAGATCTCAATGGCGCGGATCGCCGGGAAGCGCGCCATGATCGGCGGGTGGTGGGCGATGTAGTGGCCCAGCCACGAGGTCACATCCTCGGCCGGCCCGTCATAGGCGACCAGGTAGGTGCAGTGCTCGTCCGGCAGCGGCTGCGGCGCCGGCACCGGGAAGGGCCGCGCCAGCATTGCCTGCTGCGTCACTTCGGCCCCCGCCAGCAGCGGCACCAGCGCCCGCAGTGCGCCGTCGCAGGCGGCTTCCAGCGCCGCGATCTCGGCGCGCGCCGCCGGCCTGGGCACCACGCCGCGTGCGATCAGGAACAGGCAGACGTTCATCGCGGCGCCCGGCGGGCCGATCAGGGGTGTTGCCACGCGATGTCTCCTCGATGCACGTCCATCCTGCCCGCACGGCGCGGTGCGGCCAAGCGCGGCTGGCGGCGAACCGTGGCTGTGATGATTCCACTAAGGCTGTAACCATTGGGAAAGAGTTTCCAGCCTATTTTAACCGCAGTAATTTTCATTGATGTTGAATTGACGATGAAACTGTCAACGTTTGTAGATCGGCTGCATGGCGGCCTGGTTCATTTCCGGCACCTGCGCCGCAGCCGCCGCGCCACGGTTGCGATTGAGTTCGCACTGGTGATGCCGCCGTTTCTGCTTCTGTGCTTTGGCTTCATCGCTATCAACGCGGCGTTGTTCACCCGCTCGGCGATGCAGAACACTGCCCAGCTTGCCGCCCGCGTGATGGCGACCGGACAGGTGAAGTTGTTCGTGAACGGTGCCATAACCGCGGCCAACAGCACCTCGACCACCACCTGCACCAACGGCATGGCGAGTACGACAGTCGAATCCTTTGCCTGCGCTGGCCTGCCGACCTGGGCCACGTTCTCGGTCACCGCGACGCAGAATTGCGCTGTGCCAAGCGTGACCGTGCGCATCCAGGCAACAAATTTCAGCACCACCACCACCGACCGCGAACACGTGCTGCTCGGCAAGACGCTGAGCGCGCAGTCGGCGATGATGAAGGAAGGAACCTGCCCATGAGCCCGGTCCTCCGTCTTTACCGCGGCAGAAGCGGCAGCGTGGGTGTCACCGCCGCCGTAATGCTCGGCGGCCTGCTGGGCATCGGTGCCCTGGGGGCGAACCAGATCAACCTGCACTATCGCGGCCTGCTGCAGCGCCAGACCACCCAGGCCGCGGCACTGGCCGCGGCCAGCAAGATGTCGACCTATTACTCCTCGGGCACCAATTCCAGCGCGGCGGTCATCGCCGCGGCGCAGACCATCGCCACTGCGAACATGCCCACCGCCAAATACGGCACTATCGTACCGGCGGCGAACGTGGTGCTGGGAAACTGGAACGATACGACCTCGGTGTTCACCACCCTGGCGCAGAGTGGCGGCATCAGCCCGAACGCGGTGCGGGTGACCGGCGTTTCCTCGGCGGCCAACGGCAACGCGATCACCTCGTTGATGCCGATAGGCGGCAGCACGCTGAGCCGGAACTACTCCACCTCCTCGATCGCCAGTTATGGCAGCAGCCAGACGTGGAACACCATCATCACGAACGACTTGTCGGGCTCGTTCGCGCCGTCCATCGCCAACCAGCGGGCCGCTGACCTCGCCATTCTCGACTGCGTGCGCACCTCGTCCGGCTCGGCCTCGCAATTCGGCATCACAACCCATACCGCCTCGTCGCAGATCTTCCAGCCGCTATCCCAGGCCGGCGCCAACTACGCGACCATTGCCGCCAAAATCGCCACGCTCAACTCCTGTGGTGGCGCCGGCGCCCCGGCATGCGGCAGCGGCACCAACATCGCCTCGGCGCTTTATTCGGTCCGCCAGCAATTCGCCAACGCTGCCTATAATGGCACCAAGAAGAACATGGTGATCATCACCGATGGCGTGCCCAACGCCACCTCGCGCACGTACACCCGAGCCGATGGTATTTACCCCACCGACACGGCGCTCACGCCGACCTGTACCACCGCGTGCACCGACGCAAAGGTGTGGACCATGGCGGTCAACCAGGCCACGCTGGCCCGCACCGCCGGCATCTCGATCACCACCATCTATTACTCTGGCGGCACTCCCGCCGCCCAGCGGGCCACCTATTCCAGCCAGTTGGCCACGCTGACTGGCGGCACCGGTGTTGCGATGGTTGCCCCCTCCTCCGGCGCTATTGCCGGGGTCTTTGCCGGCTTCTGCAGTACGATGCAGACGGCGCTGAAGTCGGTGTACTGACCGCCCCCGCTATTCGACCGTCACCGCGACGTATTTGCGGAAGCCTGCATGGGCGCCCATTCGGTCGTACCAAGCTTGCAGCCCTGGCACCTCCGGCCGGTTGTCGATCGGCATTTGGAACCAGCGGTGCAGATGCGGGGCGAAGGCGATATCGGCCAGCGTCAACCCGGGGCCGCACAGAAATCCGTCGGCGGCCGCGCGGGAAGCGCAGATGCCCCAGATTTTCGCCAGTTCGGTCACCGCCGCGGCGATGGCACCGGTGTCGCGCTTTTCCGCCGGGGTGCGGATCAGGCCGAGGAAGATGGTGCTGGCGGGCCGGCTCTGCGCGGTTTGCTGGAAATCCATCCACGCCTCGACCAGGGCGCGCTTGCCGGCGGGCTTGGGGTAGAGCGGGCTGTCCGGGGCATGGGCGTTGCACAGGTAGCGAATGATGCTGTTGCTCTCGAACAGCTTCACGTCGCCGTCCTCGATGCTGGGCACCAGGCCGGGCGGGTTCATGGCGCGGTACTCCGGCGCGTCGGTGCGGCCGAAGGCACCGCCGGCGTCGATGCGCTGGTATGGCAGGCCCAGCTCCTCCAGCGTCCATAGCACCTTCATCACGTTGCTCGACGTGGTGCGGCCCCACAGCGTGATCATGCGCATCTCCTTCTGGCGATGGCGCGAGCCTAGGCAGCGCCGGAGGGCGCCGTCCAGCCCGCGCTTGCCCAGGTGCTGCGGCGGGTACATAGGTGGTGCATGACGGTGGTCCCGCTTCGTCCTGCCTTTGGGGTTGCCGCCGTGGCGGTGGCCGCGGCGCTGTTCGCAGCACTGGCCAGCGAATGGTGGGGTGGGCTGGTGCCATGTGCGCTGTGCCTGGTGGGGCGGTGGCCGTACCGGGTGGCGATCGGCCTGGCGTTGCTGGGGCTGGTGGTGCCGCGCCGGCTGGCGATGCTGTGCGCGGCCGGGGTGGTGGCGGCCATGCTGGCGAGTTCGGCCATCGGCGTGGTGCATGTGGGGGTTGAGGCGAAATGGTGGCCGAGCCCGCTGCCGGGATGCGTCGCCCGCTTCACCCCGGGGGGCGACCTGCCGGCACGCCCTGCCAAGCCGTGCGACGACCCGACGTATTTAATCGCAGCACTGCCGGTGTCGATGGCGGCGATGAGCCTTATGTTCTCCCTGGGCAGTGCCGCCGCGATGGGCGCGGTGCTGTTCGGCAACACACGCACGAGGCCGCCATGAACCTGCCCAAGCTTCCCGGCGACCCGACCCGCGCGGCCGAGATCGCCCGCATGATCCGGGTGGACCATGCCGGCGAATACGGCGCCAAGCGTATCTACCAGGGCCAGCTTGCCGTGCTCGGGCGCGGGCCGAAGGGCGATCTGATCCGCCACATGCAGGCGCAGGAACAGGTGCACCTGGATACCTTCGCGGCCCTGATCGCCCGGCGCCGGGTGCGGCCGACCGTGTTGCTGCCGTTCTGGCATGTTGCCGGCTTCGCCCTGGGGGCGGCGACCGCGTTGCTGGGCGAGCGTGCGGCGATGGCGTGCACGGTGGCGGTGGAGGAGGTAATCGACGAGCATTATGCCCAGCAGGAAGCGGCGCTGGGCGAGGACGAGGCGGCGCTGCGGGGCACCATCGCCGGGTTCCGTGCCGAGGAGCTGGAGCATCGCGATATCGGCCTGGCGCACGAGGCGGAGCAGGCGCCGGGGTATCGGCTGTTGACCGGGTTGATCAAGGCGGGGTGCCGGGCGGCGATTGCGGCGAGCGAGCGGATATAGCCGGCCGGGCGCTGGCTTTTCTTGCTTTTCCGGCCGCCGGCGGCCTAGCGTGCGGGCTTTGCGTGGAGGCCCTTCGATGTCGAATTTCCTGACCATGGGCGGTGCGCCCGCGAGTATCGTGGCACCGCCGGCGCGCGACCTTGGCGATCCCGGTTTCTGGCGCGGCTTTGCCCCTGGCTTGCGGGTAGAGGACCCGCGGTCGGTGGAGGCTTTGGCGGCGGTCACGCCGAGTGCGGCCGATATGGCGGCGATCCGCGCGCTGGTGGTGGAGGAGGGGTATTTCCAGGCCAGCAACATCGCCTGGCCGATGGATGTCGACCTGATGGCCAATACGGTGCGCGCGCTGGACGCGGCCGGGCTGCCGCCGGTGTTCGCCTTCATCTACGACGAGTTCTGGCTGCCGTTCTACCTGTTGCAGCCGATCTATGCGGGGTTGCTTGGCGAGTACGCCATGCTGCCGGATTTCTGGGTGTGGAATGTCGACCCGGCGCGCGGCGATGCCGGGTGGCGGCCGCACCGCGACAAGGGCCACCAGGCGCTGTTCCCCGACGGGTCGCCCAAGTCGCTCACCACCTGGATGCCGCTGTCGAAGGCCACGCCGCTGAACGGCTGCATGTATATCGTGCCGGCGACCCAGGACCCGACCTACAACACGCCGGATGACCGGGAATGGAAGTTCGAGCATGCCGGCATCCGCGCCCTGCCGGCCGAGGCAGGCGACGTGTTCATGTGGAATCAGGCGGTGCTGCACTGGGGCAGCCGGACCTCGCCGCGCGGGGGCGCGTCGCGGGTGTCGATGGCGTTTGAGTTCCAGCGCGCCGATGTGCCGCCGTTCAACGCGCCGCTGCTGGCGCCGATGGGGTTTCACACGTTCGGCTTTAGGCTGCGGCTGATCGCCAAGCAGATTTTGCAGTATCGGCATATGTACAAGGTCGATCCGGCGATCGAGCGGGTGGCGTTGCAGGTTGTTGGTGCGGTGGGGTAATTATTTTATAACTTAACAAATAGACCTGTATCTGCGCGCAGTCAGG
>JBBQOT010000233.1:0-5322 GCA_038331165.1 Acetobacterales bacterium | reverse complement strand
GGCCCGGTCCAGCAGTCGCCAGACACGCAGTATGGTCGCCCGGTCGTAGCCCGCTGCCACCAGCGCATCGACGCTCATCTCGCCTTCGACCAGCCCTTCCAGGATGGCGTCCAGCACCTCATAGGGCGGCAGGCTGTCCTGGTCGGTCTGGTTCGGCCGCAGCTCGGCACTCGGCGGCTTGGTGATCACCCGCTGCGGCATCACCGCACCGTCCGGCCCCAGCGCGCCCGCCGGCTTGTTGGCATTGCGCCAGCGGCACAGCTCGAACACCGTGGTCTTGTAGACATCCTTCAACACCGAATACCCGCCGCACATATCGCCGTACAGCGTGGCATAGCCGACCGACATTTCCGATTTGTTGCCGGTTGTCAGCACCATGTGGCCGAGCTTGTTGGATATCGCCATCAGGATCAGCCCGCGCGAGCGCGACTGGATATTCTCCTCGGTGATATCGGCCTGCCGCCCGGCGAAGAGCGGCGCCAGCGCGCCCTCGAACGCCGCCATCGCCGGCTCGATCGAGATGCTGTCGCAGGCAATGCCCAGCAGTCGCGCACAATGCGCCGCATCGTCCAGGCTGTCCTGGCTGGTATACGGGCTGGGCATCATGAAGGTGCGCACCATGTCCGCCCCCAGCGCATCAACGGCCACCGCCGCCGAGATCGCGCTGTCGATGCCGCCCGACAAGCCGAGGATCACGCCGGGAAACCGGTTCTTCAGCACATAGTCACGCAGCCCCAGCATCATGCTGCGATAGATCGATTCCAGCCGCGACGGCTCCGGCGCCAGCGCCTGCGGCGCACAGACCAGATGCTCACCCTCGCGCCGCCACTCCGTCAGAACCACCGCCTCGGCGAAATGCGGCATCTGCACCGCCAGCGACCGGTCGGGGTTGAGCACGAAGCTCGCCCCCTCGAACACCAGCTCGTCCTGGCCGCAGATCTGGGCGCAGAACACGAAGGGCAGCCCTGTCTCCACCACCCGGTTGACCGCCAGCGCGATGCGCTGCTCGTGCTTGTCCACCTCGTACGGGCTGCCGTTCACCGACAACAGCATCTCTGCCCCGCTCTCGGCCAGCGTTTCGGCGACGGATGGGAACCACCAGTCCTCGCAGATCATCAGCCCGATCCGGAAGCCGCGGAACACCACCGGCCCGGGCGCCGGCCCGGCATCGAACACCCGCTTGTCGTCGAACACGCCGTAATTCGGCAGTTCGTGCTTGGCCCGCCGCGCCACGATCTTGCCCCCGTCCAGCAGGAACGCACCGTTGTACAGCTTGTCGCCATCCGCCCATGGTCCGCCCACGATCATCCCCGGCCCACCATCGGCGGTATCGGCCGCGAGTTGCCGCAGCACGTCCTCGCAGGCAGCGACGAATGCCGGCTTGCGCACCAGGTCCTCGGCCGGATAGCCGGCGATCGAAAATTCCGGTGTCACCAACAGCTCCGCCCCCAGCCGCGCAGCCTCGGCCCGGGCACGCCGGATACCGGCAAGGTTGTGCACCACCTGCCCCTCGTGCGGGTTGATCTGGGCCAGGGCGATCTTGAGGGTCTCAGGCATGGCGCCAAGCTAGAGGCAGCGGGCGAGGGATTCAACGCAGGGCCGATACGCTCTAGAGTCGGGCGACACGCAGGGAGCGCTCCGGATGTACAGCGATGCCGAACTGGACGCCGCCGTGACCGATGGAGCGATCAGCGCCCAGTCGGCCGACGCGCTGCGCGCCTTCGTCGCCCGCCACCGCGCGGCACCCGCGGCCGACGAGGAACAGTTCCGCCTACTCACCGGCTTCAACGACATCTTCGTCACCATCGCCACGCTGTTGCTGCTGATCGCCCTGGCATGGCTGGCCGGCGCCATCTCGCCGTTGTTCGGTGCCGTCGCGGTCATCCCGGCAAGCTGGGGGCTGGCCGAGTTCTTCACCCGGCGCCGGCGCATGGCGCTGCCCAGCATCATCCTGCTGGCCGCCGTCGCGACCAGTTGCTTTGCCGTCGCTGTCATCCTGACCCGCGCCCTGCTGGGTTCGGCGACCGGCGCCGAGACCATCAGCATGTCGGTCGGCGCGACCGTGGCGGTGCTGGCCACCTACGCCCATTGGCGGCGCTTCCGCGTGCCGATCACCGTCGCCGTCGGGGCGGTGGCCGCGGTGTGCGCGGTGATCGCCGCACTGATCGCCATGGTGCCGGGCCTGGGTGACCGCTGGCTGGTGCTGCTGTTCGTCGGCGGCATCGCACTGTTCACCCTGGCGATGCGCTGGGATATCAGCGACCGCGACCGCGTCACCCGCCGGTCCGACGTGGCATTCTGGCTGCATTTTTCGGCCGCACCGCTGATCGTGCACCCGGTGTTCGCCCTGCTGGGACTGCTCGGCAGCCGTGCCGAGGCAGCACAGGCGGCGCTGGCCTTCGGCCTGTATGTGGTCCTGGCGCTGGTGGCCCTGGTGGTTGACCGCCGGGCATTGCTGGTCTCGGCGCTGTCCTATGTGCTCTACGCCATTAGCACCCTGATCTCGGCCGCCGGCGCGGTGAACGTGAATTTCTCGCTCACCGCCCTGGTCGTTGGCTCCGGCCTGCTGCTGCTGTCGGCGTTCTGGCACACCGCCCGCCGCCTGGTGCTGGGCACCATGCCGGACAGCCTGCGCGCGCTGGTGCCGGCGGCCTAGGCAGGGTTGACCGCGGCCCCCGTCAGCCGCTGCCGATCAGCACGCCGCTGGCGAACACCAGCGCGCCACCCAAGCCCACCTGCAACGCCGCTGATACCGGCGGGCTGTCCATGTATTTCCAGCGGATCCAGGTGATCACGCCCAGCTCCATCACCACCACGATCACCGCCAGGATGGTGGCCGTCATGAAATCCGGGATCAGGTAGGGCAGGGTGTGGAAGACGCCGCCCACCGTGGTCATGGCGCCGCAGATCACCCCGCGCATCCACGGCGCCCCCCGCCCGGTCAGGCTGCCATTGTCGGACAGGCCCTCGGCCATGCCCATCGAAATGCCGGCACCGACCGAAGCGGCCATGCCGACCAGGAAGGTCTCCCACGAATGGCCGGTGGCGACCGCGGCGGCAAATAGCGGCGCCAGGGTGGAAACCGAGCCATCCATCAGCCCGACCAGCCCGGGCTGGACATAGCGCAGCACGAACAGCCGCCGCGCCGTCTCGTCCTCCTCGGCGCGGGCGTCGTCGGTGAGTTTGGTCGTGGCCAGCTTTTCCGCGGTGCGCTCGTGCGCCGCCTCGGCCTCGGCGAGGTCGATCAGCAGCTGGCGCACCGAGGCGTCGGTGGTGCGCAACGCTGCCTGGCGATAGAACCGCGCCGCCTCCATCTCCATCAGCTCGGCCTGCTGGCGCACCTCGTCCAGCTTGAGCTCCGGCATCTGCCAGATCGGCTTGGGCGAGATGAAGCCGCGCACGTCCTGGCGGCGGATCAGCGGGATATGTTCGCCGAAGCGCTCGCGATAGATGTCGAACAGCCGCCGGCGGTGCTCGCTCTCCTCTTGTGCCATGGCGGTAAACACCGCCGCACTGGCCGGGTAGTCGGTGCGCAGGCGATCCGCGAAGTCGAGGTAGATGCGCCCATCCTCCTCCTCGTTGGTGATCGCCAGCGCCAGCACGTCGCGCTCGCTCAGCTCGTTGAAATTCCGCATGGTCAAGGCTCCTTGTCGGCGTGGATGATGCCCGACCACGGGCGGAACGATCAACACGGCATCGCAATAACGCAAACGCTTCGCATCCGCGAACGGCGCTTGCGGCGCGGCGGGCGATCGGCCAGCGTTGGCACCCGGAACGATCTTTGGATGGAGTCGCGTGTGAATTCCCTGCTCGCCCGCTTCGACCTGCCCGGCCTGGGCACCACCGTGCGCACCGAGGTGCTGGCCGGGGTCACCACCTGGCTCGCCATGGCCTATATCGTGGTGGTCAACCCCTCGATCCTGGCCGCCGCCGGCATGGACGCGGGTGCCGTATCACTCAGCGCGCCGGGCTGATGAACCCCGACGGCTCGGTGCCCGCCAGGCGCTGATGGCCGATTCCGGCGGCGCGATGCTCGGCGCCGCCCTCGGCACCAGCACGGTGACCAGCTACATCGACAGTGCGGCGGGCATCCAGGCCGGCGGGCGCCTCGGGCTGACCGCAGTGGTGGCCGGGGTGCTGTTCCTGCTGACCCTGTTCTTCGCCCCGCTGGCGCAATCGATCCCCGGCTTCGCCACCGCGCCGGCGCTGGTCTTCGTCGCCTGTCTGATGGCACGCGCGCTGAAGGACCTGCGCTGGGACGACATGACCGACTATCTGCCCGCCGTGGTGACCGCGATTGCCATGCCGTTCAGCTTTTCGATCGCCACCGGGATCGGCCTGGGCTTCGCCACCTACGCCCTGATCAAGACCATCGCCGGGCGCATTGGCGACGTCAGCGGTGCCGTGTGGCTGATCGCCGCCGCCAGCGCGGTGAAGTTTGCAGTGCTGTAATACCAACCCGCTGTCGGGGTGACACTCAGTCAGGCAAGTCGGGGGTTCGCCCCACAAGCGCGAAGATAAGGAAGGCGAGGGCTCTGCCGTCGCGGCGCGAAGCCGCGACACGGGACCCGCAAAGGGTCAGAGACCCTTTGATCGCATTACCTTTAGCGGTCGTGCAAGCTGCCACCAGTCGAACCAGCGCATTGATTAGGGGCTGCTAGAGCAGCCAAGACTCTTGGTATCCCCAGATTATCAACCCATTGGAATTTTTAGTGTTTTTTACAAAGTAAGGTCCAGGGGCTTGGCCCCTGGCGGGTCTGGGCAGAGCCCAGCCTTCCTTATCTTCGTGGCTATCGGGCGAAGCCCTGGCCTTGTGTTGCCAGCCCGCCCGCGCCCGCCTAGGCTCGGCTATCCGTCCAAGGGAGAAATCGAATGAAGCTCGGCGACGCAATCGCGGAAATCATGAAGCGCGAGGGGATCGAGATCCTCTGCGGCTACCCCGTCAACCACCTGATCGAATACGCCGCCGCCGCCGACATCCGCCCAGTGATGTGCCGGCAGGAGCGTGTGGGCATCCACATGGCCGACGCGATCAGCCGCGTCACCTCCGGCAAGACCATCGGCGCCTTCTGCATGCAGCACGGCCCGGGTGCCGAGAACGCCATGGGCGGCGTCGCCCAGTGCTACGGCGAATCGGTGCCGGTGCTGATCCTGCCGATGGGCTATGCCCGCCGCATCGCCCATATCGACCCGAACTTCAACTCCACCATCGCCATGCGGCCCTACGTCAAAAGCAGCGAGCCGATCAACATCGCAGCCGAGGTCTGCAACATCTTCCGCCGCGCCTTCACCAAGCTGCGCAACGGCCGCGGCGGCCCGGTG
>JBBQOT010000232.1:0-5330 GCA_038331165.1 Acetobacterales bacterium | reverse complement strand
GGCTTTGCCCTGGACCCACCAAAGGCCGATGGCCTTTGGAAACCCATTTATTAAGAATGCATAAGGTCCAGGGGCTTGGCCCCTGGTGGGTCCAGGGCAAAGCCCGGGCCTTGCCTTCCTCCATAGCTCAATCGCGTCTAGGCGCCGCCGTTCACGTCGATTGTGGTGCAGGTGATGAAGCTGGCGTCATCGCTGGCCAGGAAGGCGACCACCGAGGCGATCTCCTCTGGCGTGCCGATGCGGCCCAGCGCGCCGGCCAGGGCTCGTTTGCGGGCACCTTCGGGCACTTGCGCGCCCATCGCGGTGTCGATCAGCCCCGGCGCGATCGCGTTGACCCGGATGCCGTATTTGCCGAGATGGCGGCCGATGCTCTTGGTCATGTTGATCACCGCGGCCTTGGAGGCGCCGTACTCGACCGAGGAACTGCCCGCCTGCCCGGCCAGCGAGGCGGTGGTGACGATCGACCCGCCCTGCTTTTCGGCCACCAGCCGGCGCGCCACCCATTGTGCGGCGAAATATGGCACCCGCAGGTTGATCGCGAGCACGTCGTCGAACTGCGCCGGCGGCACGTCGAGGAAGCTGTCGGTCAGGCGATAGATGCCGGCATTGTTGAACAGCACGCGGATCAGCCCCTGCTCGGCCTCGATGCGCGCGAAGGTTTCGGCCAGGTGATCGAGGTTGGTCATGTCGCAGGCGTAGTATGGCCAGTTGCCCGTGCTCTCGGCGCCGATGTCGACGCCGACGGCCAGATAGCCGTCCTGCGCCAGGCGGCGACAAGTGGCCGCGCCGATGCGGCCGTTCGATCCGGTGATCACCGCCACCTTGGTCATGTTGCATCCCCCGTGCTGGTTGGGCCTATGGTCATCCGATCCGCAGCACAACCACAAGAGCGGAGACGGTGAAGACCGAGGCGATGGTCGATAGCAGGATGGTGGCCGAGGCGCCGGCGACGAAGCGGTTGTATTCCTTGGCCAGCACGAAGCAGTTGGCCGCACTCGGCAGGGCGGCCAGCAACAGGGCGGATTTGGCCCACATGTCGTCCATCGGTGGCGCCACCACCAACAGCGCCAGCGCGATGGCTGGCTGGAGCACGACCTTGCCGAAGGTCGCCCATCCGACCTCGCGCCATTCGCGCGGAACGCCCTGGTCGCTGAGGAAGTGGCCGATGGCGAACAGCGCGCAGGGCCCGGCGGCACTGGCCAGCAGGTCGAGAAAGCGCTGAATCGGGGCGGCGATGGGGATGGCGAAGGCCGAAACCAGCATGCCGAGCACGACGGCCTGCACGATCGGGCTGCGGCCCACCGAGCGGGCGACGCGGGCAAGGGCGGCGGCGCGCGAGGCCGGCGGATTGTCGCCGCCGAATTCGACGACCACCAGGGCGAGGGTCAGCAGCCCGGCCGCCCCCAGCACCACCGCCAGCGTCGCCGGCAGCGCCCCCTGTGGCCCGAAGGCGGCGATGCACAGCGGAATGCCCATGTAGCCAACATTGCCGAAGGCGGCGGCAAGGCCATGCAGGCTCATGTGCGCCAACCCCGCGCGCGCCACCAGCCGTGCGGCGAGCATGCCCGCCAGATAGGTCAGCAGCATCGATCCACCGAATACCAGGGCGAAGGACAGGTTGACGATCTCGTGCAGCTTCACCTGTGCCAGGGCGGCGAACAGCATCGCCGGCAGGGCGAACCAGGTGACGAAACCGTTCAGCGCCGCGGTGCCGTTCTCGCCCAACAGGCGCAGCCGACCTCCGAGCCAGCCAATGCCGATGAGGGTGAATACCGGAAAGGCGACGGTCAGGATGGCGTGCATGGACTCACGCCAAGTACGGCCAGGGCTTTGCCCCATAGGCACGAAGATAGGGGGGGCTGGGCTCTGCCCAGACCCACCAGGGGCCAAGCCCCTGGACCTTATGTCGGAAAAAACATATAAATTCTAATAGGTTGATAATTTTGGCGTGCCTATGGGGCTTTGCCCCGGTCTTTCTTGGCAAAGGGGGGTTATTCACGGCGCTTGGCATCAGGCCGGCTTGGCCGCCGGCATCACCAATTGCGTCTGGGTGACCAGGGCCACCAGCCGCCCGTCGGGACGGGTGATCCTGGTCTGCCAGATCATGGTGGTGCGGCCCCGGTGGATCGGCGTGGCTTCGCCGGTGATGGTCATGCCGGTGGGCGCCGCAGCGATGAAGTTGGTTTTGCTTTCCATCGTCGTGGTTTGCGCGCCGTCCGGCAGGTTCACCATGGTGCCGATGGCGCCCAGCGTGTCGGCGAAGGCCATCAGCGCGCCGCCATGGATCACCCCACCGCCGTTGGTCAGTTCCTCGCGCACGACCAGCGTGCCGACAATGCGATCCAGCTCGGTCGTCGTCAGCTCCACACCCATCAGCCTGGCGAAACCCGGCAGGCGGCCCTTGAGGCGAACGGCGGTCATGCGGGCAACTCCGGCTGCACTGCCCGGGGATGGGCGGCGCGCAGAATGACGGCGCTTCCCAAGCCCGGCAATGCCGCGTAGCGTCGGCAAAGATGTTGGTGCCCGCAAGGGCTGAAACGGGAACGCGACCGGCGAGGTTTTCCTCGTTGCAGCGCGGCTGCCCTCGCAACTGTCGGCGGCGAGCCGGGCCCAGATTGCCATTGCCGTCCCTTCGGGGCTGGTGAGAAGGCGGGCCAGGCGCCGGGGGCAACCCCGAGAACCGCGAGCCAGGAGACCGGCCGGCATCGAGACTGCACGCGCGCGACGGGCGAGGTGCACCGTGGCAGCGGGAGAGAGACCCGTATGCGTCAGCCGCCCCTGAACCGGGTGCCGTTCTGCGGTGCCCTGACTGGAGGCTCGCATGCGCCGATTTCTGCTGGTGACGGCCCTGGCCGCCGCCCCTTTCGTCACGTCCCAGTCCGCCCACGCCCAAACCACGCTCGAGCGGGGCACCGTGCTGCCCGAAAGCGTTGTCACCGCCACCCGCATCCCCACGCTGGTGGCGCGCGTTCCTGCAGGCGTTACGGTCATCGACCGCGCCACCATTGAGGCGCGCGGCTACACCACGCTCGCCGAGGCGCTGTCCGCCGTGCCCGGTCTGCGCCTGGTGCAGTCCGGCGGGCCCGGCGCCAATGCCAGCGCGTTTACCCGCGGCACGAACTCCAACCACACGCTGGTGCTGCGCGACGGCGTTCCGCTGAACGACCCGTCCGATCCCGGCGGGCTGTTCAACTTCGGCGTCGACACGCTGGCCGATGTCGAACGCATTGAGGTGGTGCGCGGCCCGATGTCGGGGCTGTACGGCTCCGGCGCGATCGGCGGCGTGGTCAACCTGATCAGCCGGCGCGGCCGCGGCCCGGCGCAGGCGAGCGTCAGCATTGCGGGTGGCCTGCCGGCGGCGGCCCAGGGTGCCGCGGGCTTCTCAGGCCGCACCGGGCGCTTCGACTACAACCTGCAGGCCGGGGCGCGGGCCGAGCGCGGCTTCGACAACACGCCGCGCCGCATGCGGGTGCACACTGGCGAGCGCGATGGCTACCAGGGTGCGCTCGGCGCCGTCGAACTCGGCGTCTCGCCCACCGACACGACACGGATTTTCACCTATCTGCGCGCCCGGACCGCCCGCTTCGGGCTGGACGACACCGGTTTCCCCGCCTTCGACAGCCGGCGCTATTTCGGTCGCGATCAGAACGTCCAGGGCCGCGTTGGCGCCACCGGCCTGTTCCTCGACGGCACGCTGGAGACTGCGCTGGTATTTGCGCACACGAGGTCGTTCCGCCAGTACACCCAGGGGCTGGAGGCGGCCGACCCCAACCAGGCCACCGCCAATACCCGCTATCGCGGCGAGCGCAGCGTGCTGCAATGGAGCAACACCGTGCGCCTGCCGGATTGGGGTGCGGCCACGGACGGGTCCGTGCGCTTCGGGATCGAACATATCGCCGATTCCGCGCGCAACACGCTCGACCTGTCCTCCTTCGGATTTCCCTATCGCAACGCGGTGCGGGCATCGACCACCAGCACCGCCGGCCATGCTGGATTCCAGACCACGCTGATGGGCCGCCTCACCCTGACGGCCGATGCCCGCCATCAGGATGCGCGCTATGGCGGTGCGGCCACCACCTGGCGCACTGGGGCGGTTCTGGCGGTGCCGGAGGCTTGGTCGCGCCTGAAGCTCGCCTACGGCACCGGGTTCAAGGCGCCGTCGCTGTTCGACCTGTTTGGCCTCGATAATTTCGGCTTCGTGGGAAATCCCAATCTGCGCCCCGAACGCAGCGCGGGATGGGAGGGCGGCATCGCCGTCGATATTCCAGGCGCCAGCCGCCGTGACCTCGCCACTGTCGAGCTGACCTATTTCGACAATCGCATCCGCGACCTGATCAGCACCGTGTTCAACGCCGGCTTCACCGCCTCGACCACGCAGAACGTCAGCCGCGCCCGCAGCCACGGCATGGAAGCAAGCCTGACCCTGCGGCCCGCTGCCTGGGCCGAGGCGATACTGACCTATACGTATACCGAAACGAAGGACCAGCAGACCGGCGCCCGCCTGCTGCGCCGGCCGCAGAACCAGGGCGCGGCGAGCCTGCGCCTGACCCCGCTGCCCGGGCTGACCATCGCGCCGGAACTGGTATGGTCCGGCCCGTTCCAGGATTTCCTGATCGACGACAACGGGTTTCCGATCGGCGTCGGGCGGGCCAAGCCGGGGCTGATCGCCAACCTGTCGGCGAGCTACGCGGTCACGCCGGGGATGACGCTGTTCCTCGATGGCCGCAACCTCGGCGGATCACGATTCGAGGCGGCCAATGGTTTCCAGACCCCGGGTGCGCGGGTGTTGGCGGGGGTGCGGGCGAAGTTTTGACGCAGTTCGACCAATGCAAGCAGGGCAAGGCCAGGGCTTTGCCCCATAGGCACGAAGATAAGGGAGGCTGGGCTCTGCCCAGAGCCCAGCCTCCCTTATCTTCGTGCCTATGGGGCAGCGCCCCGCCCTTCCATTCTGGGTTGGTCTCTGAGAGCTATAGATTGGCGCGCCCGGCCAGTTCCGTCGCCAGGTCTATGGCGGCGATCAGGCTGGTCGGGTCCGCGCGACCGCTGCCGGCGATGTTGAACGCCGTGCCGTGGTCGGGCGAGGTGCGGATGATCGGCAGGCCCAGCGTGGTGTTCACCCCATGGTGCATATCCAGCGTCTTCAGCGGGATCAGCGCCTGGTCGTGGTACATGCCCATCGCCACGTCATAGCGCGCCCGCATCTCGGGCGTGAACATGCTGTCGGCGGCAAAGGGGCCGCTCACATCGTGCCCCTCGGCCCGCAATGCTGCGATGGCGGGGGCGATGATGGTGATCTCCTCCTCGCCCATCGTGCCGTCCTCGCCGGCATG
>JBBQOT010000231.1:0-5339 GCA_038331165.1 Acetobacterales bacterium | reverse complement strand
CGAGAGAAGCGCGCTGGGCGGGCTCGAAGCCGGCCTCATCGAGCAGGCTGGGCACCAGCGGGGGCATGGTCAGGTCGTAGCTGAGGCGGGTCAGGCCGAGGACGGCCAGCGCCTCGGCAGCGACCAGCACGATCTCGGCATCGGCCTGGGGGCTGTCATGGCCGATCAGCTCGATGCCGGCCTGCGCCACCTGGCGGTCCGGGGCAATTTGGCTGCCCTGCACGCGCAGGCACTGCCCGGCATAGGACAGCCGCAGCGGCCGGGCCGCCTGGGCCAGCCGCGTGGTGGCGATGCGGGCCACCTGCGGCGTCATGTCGGCGCGCAGCCCCATCATGCGCCGCGTCTCGGGGTCCATCAGGCGGAAGGTCTGGTCGGCGACGGCCGCACCCGTGCCGGCCAGCAGCGAATCCTCGAACTCCAGCAGCGGCGGCTTCACCCGCTGGTAGCCATGCGCGGCGAAGGCATCCATCAGCCCCTGCACCGCCGCCGCCTCGGTTTCGGCATCGGGCGGCAACAGGTCGCGCAGGCCGGCAGGCAACAGGGCCGGATGGGGGGGCGGATCGTCGGTCATGGCCTCGGAGCAACTAGGGGGACAACAATGGGGGATGCAGGAGCCGGCGGCGAAAAGGCCCGCGGCTATAGCACCGGCGGGGCGGTGACGAAAGGAAGCCGGTCAGCGCGGCAGCAGGCGCAACAGGCCCGGCAGGCTTGGCAGACCGGGCGACGGTGCAGCGACCGGCGGCGCCGCCGGCACTTCGGCCAGGCCGCCGCATGGATTGGTCCGCGACGCCCCAGGGTCGAGCACGATGGCACCCAGGGCCGCCAGCGGGTTGCCGCGCACGCCGCCGCGCCCGCCCAGCACCGCCACCGACGGCTCCAGCAGGCTGCCGCGCACCTGCACCGGCACCACCACGCCACCCAGCCCCGCTATCCCGGCCAGCTTCAGCCGCGGCGCGAGGTCGAGCGCCACGGTCTCGGCACCCAGGTTCACCGTGCCGCTGCCCACCATCGACAGGTCGCCGGCATCGGCCGCCAACAACTTGGCGGTGGCCACGCCGCGGGCGATGTCGAACCGCGCGATGGCGCAGTTCAGCTTGCTCTCCGCCAGTTTCTGCACCTGCGGCAGCGCCGTGCGCAGCGCCCCCAGGCCGAGCCGGTCGATATAGCTGCCGCCCAGCGTGCCCTGCCCCACCACCAGGCTGGCGGTGCCGTCCAGCGACGACGCCAGCGCGTGCGGGCTCGCCCCGCTCCCGCGCAACGCCAGCACCACGTCGCCCTTGGCCTCGATCAGCCCCGGCGCGCCGACCAGCGCCAGCAGCCGGCCGACATCCACGCGCTGGGCGGCAACGTCGAGCGCCAGCGTCGGCGGCGTGGCCGCCGCATTCAACCGCGCAACGCCGGCGACATGGCTGCCCGACAGGGTGAAGGCATAGGGCCGCAGCGCCAGGTCGCCATCGGCCAGGACCAGCCGCAGCATCGCCTGTTCCAGCCGTACGATCGCCGTTTCCAGCACCGCACCGCGCAAGGTCACGTCGGCGTCGACGCTGTGCAGCGCGGCGAAATCGAATGCCTCGGTGCCGAACAGCCGCCGCTCCGGCTTGGCGTCGGGCTTGGCGTCGAGCTTGGCGTCGGGCTTGGCGCCCGGCTTGCCATCTGCCTTGCCATCTGCCTTGCCATCTGCCTTGCCATCTGCATTGCCATCTGGGGCGGTATCGGATGCCGGCGGCGCGGCGGCGCCCGCCCGATCGGGCCTTGGCAACAGCATTTCCGTCAGGTCCAGCCGCGTCGAGTCGAGATCGGCGGTGATGCGCGGCCGCTTGCCCGCGAGGTCGAGCGTGGCGGTTCCCGACAGGTCCGAGCGGCCCAGCCGCACCACCAGCTCCGCCGCCCGCAGCGTGCCGCCCAGGTCGCCCTGGACCCGCGCCGACAGATGCGCCTTGACCGCCGGCAGGCTGGCGCCGACCAGGTCGTCGAGCGATTTCAGCGGCTCGGCCTCGGCCGTCACGCTCAGGTCCAGGCCCTTGCCCGCCCGCGCATCGGCCAGCCCGCCGGCCAGCTTCACCACCGTGCCCGGCAGCGTCAGCGTGAGGTTGGCGACGAACGGCCCACCCGGCGCCTGGAACCCGGTCGGCAGGTCGAGGTCGCCGGCAATGACGATCTTCTGCTCGCGCAGCACCGCCTCGCCCTGCAGCGCCAGCCGGCCATCCGGCCGCAACGACAGCAGCACGTCCTTCAACAGAACCGCGTGCCCGCCGCCGCCGGCGCGGGCGTCGCGCCACGTCACGGCGATGTTGGACAGCATGATCTCGTCGATCAGCGGCAGCCCGGCGGCATCGGTACGCACGCCCTGGGCGGTGCCCGCTGCCGCCGGTCGGGTCGGCGCCGCTTGGGCCAGCGCCGGGCCGGCGGCATCCAACTGCCAGTTCTGCCGGCCCTGGGCATCGGTTTCCAGCAGCAGGTCGGCGTCGCGCATCACCAGGCGGGTAACGTGCAACGCGCGTTCGAACAACAGCGGGCGCAATTCCACCTCGGCCGACAGCGTGCCGATGCGCAACGCATGCGGCCGGCTGCCCCACGGCGCATTGACCAGGGCCACGTCGCGCAGGTTCAGCGAGGGGCGCGGGAACAGCCGCAGCGACACCTCGCCCTCGAACACCAGCTCGCGGCCGGTCGCGCGGGCCACCTGCGCGGCCAGCGGCCCCTTGAAGCGGCCGAAATCCAGCGTGACCAGCGCCACCACCACGCCAACCACGGCCAGCAGCCCCACGCCGAGCACGGCGAACAGGATGTTCCTCAGTCGCATGCCGTCCTCCACCCGCACGCCATGTCCGGGGCGGCGCAGGCTACTCCGCCGCCCCCGTGCGAACAACGCGCGCCATTGGCTGTGCGCCAGAGGTTGCACGGCCATGGCGACGGGCTACAGTTGCGGCCGGCCAAAGTGCCCGGCGCCGCGCTCGCGGTGCACACAATGAATGCCGCTGAGGAGAGCGCCCGATGGACAGCCAGGTTTCCCCCTTCGCCAGCCGCATGGCCACCGGAGCCCCGGCGCCAGCCGCGCGCTTCGGCGGATTTGCCGAGTACTACTTCATCGGCGGCAACAACGACCCGACGCAGATCCCGAAGGATGCGCTGGCGCAAGCCGCCGCCGACGTGATCCGGCGCGATGGCCACCTGATCGCCATCTACAACATGGGCCTCGGCCCGCTGGGCTATCCGCCGCTGCGCCAGTTCGTCGCCGACAAGATGGCCAGCCATCGTGGCATCACCGCGGACAAGGAGAACGTGCTGATCACCACCGGCTCGAACCAGGGCATCGACCTGGTCGTCGCCGCCATGCTGAACCCCGGCGACGTGGTGGTGCTGGAGGAGCATTGCTACGCCTCCTCGATTACCCGCTTCAAGAAGGCCGGCGCGGTCATCATCCCGGTGAAGCTCGACGACGACGGGATCGTGATGGACGACCTGGCGCGTATCCTCGCCGAGCAGGCGGCGAAGGGCACGTCGGTGAAGATGATCTACACGATCCCGACGATCCAGAACCCGACCGGCTCGATCATGCCGATGGACCGGCGCCACCGCATGATCGAACTGGCACGCCAGCACGACGTGATCATCTTCGAGGACGAGTGCTACGCCGACCTGATCTGGGCCGGCGGCGGGCCGCCGGCGCTGTATTCGCTGGCGCCCGATCGCGTGGTGCATATCGGCAGCTTCTCCAAGACGCTCGCCCCCGCCCTGCGCCTCGGCTACGCCACCGGCGACTGGGAGATCATCGGGCGGATGGCGGCGCTGAAAAGCGACGGCGGCACCGGGGCGCTCGACCAGATGGTGACCTGTGAATACTTCTCCAAGTATTTCGACCAGCACGTCGACAGCCTGACCCGGGTGCTGAAAGACAAGCTGGACTGCATGATCGAGGCAGTGGAGGCCGAGTTCGGCAGCCACATGACGCTGTTCCGGCCCAAGGGCGGTATCTTCCTGTGGATGAAGCTGCCCGACGAGGTGGATGTGCGCAAACTGATCGCGCCGGCCGGCAAGGAAGGCATCGTGTTCAACCCCGGCCCGGAATGGTCGCTGCTGGGCGACGGGGCGAAATCACACCTGCGGCTGTGCTTCGCGTTGAACAGCAAGGAGAACATCCGCGAGGGTGTGGCGAAATTTGCCAAGGTCTGCTTCGAGCAGACCGGGATTCCGCCGCGCAGCCGGAATGTGGCGAACGCGGCGGGGTAAACTGAGGTAAGGAAAGGGGCTTCGCCCCTTGACCCCAGCAGGGGGCCGAGCCCCCTGCACCCTCATCCTCTGCAAGGCTTGGAAATTTTTCCTTGCAACGCATGATAAGTTAGTTATAATGCTCTGATGTTAGAAACCGAGCCCCCACCCCTGGCCCGTCGTGTCGCCGGCCTCGCCGCCAGCGTCCACGCCGACGCACGCCACAATGCCGACCGCGACGGGGCGGTGGCGGCGCTGCACGCCCTCATCCTTGCCGCCCTCGCCCGCCTGCTCGATCATCTCGCCCACCTGGTCGACCTCTGGCGGGCCGGTCAATTCCCAACCCGGCCGCCCGCTTTGCGCCGCCCGGCCACCGCCGGCAACCGGAACCGCGCACGTCCAGACGCGCGTCCCGTCGGCACCGACGCGCCCGGCCCACGCGATCCATCCTTCGCCCGCACCGCACCCGGCCGCGCGGCGCCCACCCAGCAAGCGCACCTCGGCGCCATGATCACAGCACCCGCCATCCATCCGTTCCACGTCGTATTCTCCCAGGCAACATCCCGGCCCCTGCCCGTCCGCGCACGCCAACGCCCGCCGGATTGCGCCCGGGCGTTCAAAAACGCCCCTGGCACCGAACGCCCTGGCACGTCTTTTTCATTACGTTATCGAAACTAAAATACCCCCGCCGCCGTGGCCACCTGCTCCGGCCCCCGCGTTACCTGCAAGGAATTTGGCCCGAAGCGGTCGCGGAAGGGTTGGGTGTCGATTTCCTCCAGTTGGATTTCGCCGGCCAGGACTTTTTGTTTCCAGGCCTGGTGTTCGGGTTCCTGGGCGTGGAATTCGGGCATCACCTCGCGGGCGAACAGTTCCAGGCTTTCGCAGATGTGCTCGTGGGTGTTCTTGCCGGCCTGGTTGAGCAGGATGATCTGGTCGACGTTGGAGGCGGCGAACCGGCGCAGCTTGCGGCGGATGGTCTCCGGCGAGCCGATCAGCCCGCCGCGCACGGCACGCTGGAAGGCTTCGGGGTTTTCCGCCTTCCACTTCATGTATTCGTCCCACAGGTTGCCCGTGCCCGGCGGCGGCCGCTGCCGGCCGGAGGAGGCGCCGTAGAAGCGCAGCGCGAACTG